>CAZCAD010000015.1:0-17629 GCA_964496525.1 uncultured Flavobacteriales bacterium
ACGTTCCTGACTGTAAAAAACTCCCCCTTTGCTTTCGATTAGTATAATAATCGCGAATATCAATAGAAAAGGAAGAAGGATTTGGAGAACCAATAAGCTGGAAATGACATCAAATATGCGTTTACTTAATTCATACATTTTAGGGAAGTACTTCTTCAACAGATTTAATCACGGCCTTTGTGACAGTTGGCAGATCTTCATTGCTTAGTGTAAAATAAACCGGCAATGAAATTTCATTTTCATATGCCGAATATGCCCTGGGATAATCATCCATCATGTATCCCCTTTTTTTGTATGCGGTTAAAAGAGGGAGAGGCTGAAAATGAACGTTAACCGCTACTTCTTTTTCGAAAATCTTTGTGATAATTTGATCGCGAACTTCTTCTGTGGCTCCTTTTACTCTCAGTAAAAATAAATGATAGGAGGATTCTTTCTCTTCGGTGCTAAAAATTGGAATCTCGGCCCAATCACGATTGCTAAATTGATCCGTGTAATAATCGACAATTTGCTTGCGTCTGTCCAGCGTTTCACCATAACGATCCAATTCAACCAAACCAATTGCCGCCTGAACATCCATCATATTACACTTGTATCCGGGCTCTAAGACATCATATCTCCAATTGCCAATTTCTGTCTTCGCCAAGGCATCCTTCGTTTGACCATGAAGAGACATAGTATTTAGCTGAGAATAGATTTCTTCGGTATCAAAAGTCTGAGGTAAATTTAAACAAACTGCTCCACCCTCTGCCGTTGTTAAGTTTTTGACTGCGTGAAACGAAAAAACGCAAACATCGCAAATCGAGGCATTCATTTTTCCTTTATAGGTAGCACCAAAACTATGCGCTGAATCGGACATGACCAAAACTCTATCCAACTTCTTCTGTTCTTCAGTGGACGGATTAAACAATGACCGGATTTCATCAGACTGAGCCAATGCATTGATCTCGTCATAATCGCAGGGCAAACCTCCGATGTCAACAGGTATAATTACTTTAGTCCTGGCGGTGATTTTTTCTCGAATTGCTTCGACATTGATATTGAAATCATCCGGATTGATATCGACCATGATTGGTTTAGCACCACAATGCATGACGACATTGGCTGTTGCGCAATAGGTGTAGGCCGGAACAATGACCTCGTCGCCTTCTTTCACGCCAAACCATCGCAATATAAGCTCCATTCCGGCAGTGGCCGAATTAACACAAAATGTGCGTTCGCATTCTAAATACTCGGCGAGTTTCTTTTCAAATTCCTTGGTTCGTGGTCCGGTCGTAATCCATCCTGAAAGTAAAACTTTACGTACTTCCTCTACAGTACGTTCATCAAGTCTTGGTGGAGAAAACGGAATCATCCAATTACTTTTTACCAAAATTAAAAGATAATACTCGATCAAAATGATCCAGACCATATTTCTATCAACATATTATTTAGTGTCCGATTGGAAATAATGCGATTCTTGGTCTTAGGAGGTCACATTCTTCGAAGCATCTTCGGATCCCAATATTTTACCCAAAGAGTTAAAAATCAATAGAAAAAATACAAACCCAATAACACCTGCCTGAGTTTCCAAAACTGATTCTGTCAGGAAAAAGGTAATAGTAATGCCTGCAAATGTTGCTGCATATCCAAAGTTTTTGCGAGCTCTCAGCAAGGGTAAAAAAACAGCAAGAATCAATAAGCCGGTACCTAAAAATCCAACTGCAATTCCCGTCTGAATAAACTGATTGTGCGCATTTAGATTTAGTTCAACTAAGCGGTAATCTTCGTCTTCTGCATATTGTTTGAAAAGAACGTCTTTTACATCGCCTGTTCCATGACCATAAATGGGGCTATCCATAAACAGCTTTAGTCCGTCTCTCCAGATTACCAGTCTCATCGTTGTTGACTCCAGCCATTTATCGGTAGAACCTTCCTCCACGCTGAAAACGAGGTCATCAAATCTATCCTGCACAAAATCTGATTTCTTATAAATCACAGTAAAAGTTAACACGACGGAAACCAGGGCAAAAATTACCCATTTCCAATAGCCCTTACGCCACAGAACTATCAGCACTGCGCAATCTAGAATCGCAGTGGTTAAAATACCGTTCTTTGACAGCAAGAGAATTGAAAAGACAGAGAATAATCCAATCAGCAATAAATAATGCCGATTCTCGCTAAAAAGTTTGAGTTTTCCAAAAGTATAATCCAGCAACAAAATTGTTATTGCAATATTGAGATAATAGGATAAATATGCCGGATGTATTGTCCCACTCAAATGAAAATAGAGCATACTCTTAAAATCCTGAGAAATCTCAAACTGAATGCCAGCCGCAATAAACAAAAGTATTGCACCGACAGCGACACCAAAAATGAAACACTTTAGAATCAGTATCAGATGTCGGCCCTGGTAATCTAACCACATAAAAAGAATCGGAACGATTGCCAAACTCATCTTTACTTCGAGATCAAACCAGGCAACATCTCTATTATCAGACCAAAAAACGCCGAAAAACAGCAGCAGAAAAAGCAAGGGTAGGATCGCCTTCTGCCAACTGAATACAAATTTATTTTTTTTCTTGATCCCATCTAAAATTACCGCTAAAATCCAGATACCAATGCACAAAGGGATGAATTTCTGGCTGATTGAAAATAAGGCCAAAACCAATCCTAGGGCTGCCGCAGAATCGTGAGTTGAGCTAATATTTTTTAACTGTATTGCAGTCAATTCATGAACGTTTACGATAATATCATCGAAGTAGTTCAAAAATACTGCTTTTTGGGTTGCATGGGAGTTAATTAGTGTCCGGTCGACTTATCAAAAAAGCGTGGTTGATGTAAGACCAAATTGCTGAGAATTTTACCTTCATTTTTAACTACCTTTGGGCATTGTACGTCCCGCAATTTTTAAAGTCAGCAGACTATAATGATTCAACAACAACTGAAGAAAGCATTACCGGTATTAGCGGCTGTGATTTTCATATCGGTACTTTTTTTTCCGTCGGTTAGTCTGGGTAAATCATTACCAAAAATTGAACTCATTGATTTGCTCATACCCTTCATCGCACTTTACGTTTTTTATCGCCGAAAGGAAATTGTAAATAGGAACATCATTTACATACTGCTTGGCTTTTCAGCTTATATCCTCCTGACCATGGGGATTAATGGAAGACTGGGGGTCCTTAGAGATTATTTCGAAATTTTTAAACTCCTTAAGATCGTCATTATTCTTGCTCTTTTTTCAATGACCGGAGCGAGTCAGATTGTTAAGAAGCTAATAAAACCAGTATTTATCGGACTTGTCTTGGTCAACATAATTCATTATTTCAATCTCTTCCAGATAAACGAATTTCTTGATCAGTATTTTATGGGAGGAGGCCGATATAGTATTTTTGGATTGGATTCGGCCGGACATCAAACATTTAAACGGATGATTGGTTTGCTTGGAAATCCAAACGATAATGCCATCGTTTTTATGATATTCAGCATCTTCTTTTTTCCGCGGAAAGAGGTCAACGCGAAATCACTGATGTGGTTCCTAACAGCACTTGTGATGATGTTTTTATGCCAGTCGCGGACTGCTTTATTTGCGCTTCTGCCAATGTTGATAACTTATATGCTTCTTATTCGAAAAAATGCGAAACTGATGCTGGCAACTTTCGGTGTCAGTTGTTTGAGTTTTATACTCGCATTCGGAATTACAAAAAGCACTGTCAAGATTGGTGTTCCTTCAAAATATGCAATTTTAAACGACTCAACTGACTCAACTTTCACCGCGGCCAAAACCACCTATCTCGAATCAGTCGTCGGGGGAAATTTATCTCAATCTCAATCCGTAAAGGGGAGATTAGAGACTTGGGAACATTTGTGGCGGATGATAAAGAAAAAGCCCGTCTTCGGCCACGCACCTTACAAAGAGTATTTTTACGATACACATATTTATGCAGAAAGTGAATACATTCTTATTATCTGGAGATACGGGTTTATTGGATTGGTAATTTATTTAGTCTTCTTGATCGCTCTTTTAAGACAATCTATAAAAGGCAGGGAACTGGAGTATGGACCCAGGTTAATGTTACTGATAGTACTGTTGTTGGTTACCGGCTTGACCAACGTGCCTTTTGGAAATAAGACGATTCTCGTTCTCCTCGCAATTATGATCGGGCTGTTTTATAACGAATTAAATTCACAAAAATCCGAAAATGAAGGCGAACCATCTATAACCGGAGGAGATGAATAAAATAAGGGTTTGTCACCTTACCAGCGTCCATAAGCACACTGATAACCGGGTGTTTTTCAAGGAGTGTATGAGCCTGAGCGAGGCGGGTTATGAAGTGTGTCTTGTTGCTCCTGGAGTAGAAGACCATGAGAGAAATGGTGTGCAAATCTATGGAGTTCCTGCCAACACCAATCGATTCAAACGGGTCTTGTGCACTGCTTTTATTCACGTCTTCAAGAAAGCCAAGCAGCTAAAGGCTGATGTTTATCATTTTCATGATACCGAATTAATTCCGGTTGGGCTGATGCTTCGAATACTGGGTAAAAAAGTCATTTATGACGTTCATGAAAACAGTGCGGCAGCTATTTTATCCAGGGCTTATGTCAAGAATCGGATGAGCAAAATTTTTCTGTCAAAGTGTATTTCATTTTTGGAAAGAAGATCAGCTCGGTATTTTAGTGCAATCGTGACCGCGAGGCCGGATATAAGCGATTTATTCAAAAAACATAAACACTTTACACTTAGAAACTTTCCAATCCTGCCAAAATACGAGCAGATTCAAGATGTGGACATTGAAAAAACAAAAGCCGCTGTGATCTATGTTGGTGGGATGACAGAAATCAGGGGAGTGACTCAACTCATCAATGCTTTTGAGAAAATGGATGAGGCGGAGTTGTGGTTACTGGGATTTTTTGGAACAGCCGATTTTGAACAAAAGTGCCGATCCCTTGGAGGATGGAAGAACGTTCGCTTCATAGGGTCGGTAGAAGCAGACGAAATTTTTGGATACATCAAGAAGGCCGATATCGGAATCGTCACTTTCCTACCCGTTCCGAATCACATTACAACATTGGCTACAAAACCATTTGAATACATGGCGTGTGGACTTCCGATGATCATGTCCGATTTTGAATATTGGAGAAACTTTTTTCAAGATTCGTCCCTCTATGTTGATCCGGCTAATGAGGAAGAGCTTATTGCAGTAATCAAAAAGCTGCTGTCTGACAAGTCGCTCATGGAATCAATGGGGAAAAAGAACCTTGAACTAACAATGAATGAGTATAATTGGCAGAAAGAAAGTAAAGTTTTACTCAGTGCCTACGATTTTGTCCTTAAGGGAACCTCTATTAATCGGTCATGAAAAAGAAAATTCTCGTCTGCATAGGAACGCGTCCTAATTTCATTAAGATTACGCAGTTTAGAAAAATTGCGAAGCAATACGAAGAAGAGATCGAACTAAAAATATTACATACAGGACAACATTTTGATAATAAAATGTCCCGTGTTTTTTTCGATCAATTTGATCTACAACCCGACTTTATTATAGACTTGGAAGCAAGAAGTCCTGCATCACAAATGGGTGAAATAATGATGAAAATGGAACAATTCTGTAAGGAATTCGGCCCTGATTTGATTATGACTCCCGGCGATGTAAATTCAACACTTGCCGCAGCCTTGGTTGCAAACAAATTAGGAATAAAACTCGCGCATATTGAGAGTGGTTTGAGAAGCAATGACAGAGAAATGCCTGAAGAGATTAACAGGATTCTTACCGACGAAATTTCAGATTTCTTGTTTGTCACGGAACAAAGTGGGCTTGATCATTTAAAAAAGGCCGGTAAATCCAAAGAACAAATTCTATTCGTTGGCAATACCATGATTGATACGCTTGTGGCTTTTTCGAAGAAAATTGATGAAAGCAAGATTTTGCATAAATTGAATGTTTCTGAAGAGAGTTATGCGTTGATGACCATGCATCGACCCTCAAATGTAGACAGCAAAGCCGGTTTAAATAAATTGATCGATACCATAGCGGCAATTGGAAGACAAATGAAAATTGTGTTTCCGATCCATCCCCGGACACTGAACAAGGCCAAAGAATTTCAATTGGAAGAAAAGCTGACCTCCAACGAACAATTGATTCTTCTGGAACCACTTGATTATTTCGCTTTTCAAAAACTCATCAAGAACTGTGCGGTGGTATTAACTGACAGCGGTGGTATTCAAGAAGAAACTACTTATTATAAAATCCCGTGTTTGACTTTAAGAGAAAACACCGAACGACCCTCGACAGTTGAGATTGGTACAAACGAGCTAATCGAGTTTGACCCTGATTTGGTAGAGCTAAAACTAAAGGAGATAAAAGCCGGAAAATTTAAATCGGGAGAAATACCAAAATTCTGGGATGGAAAAGCGACCGAAAGAATCTTCGAAAAATTAATCGGTCTTCTTTAAGCAGAAATAATCTTATCGTAGATATTAAAAAAAATTTCTCGATTCACATTTTTTGTCGCCTTAGTTTTAACGATTTCAATATTTTTCTTTTGGACATCTGCGAGGTTCATCTCTAAGGCTCTTTCCAATGCATGCCGAACAGAATCGCCGACAATACAACCATTTACATCATCCTCGACCCATTCTCTGTTTGCGGGCAAGTCACTGAGCACCGGAATACAGCCGTAGCCCATCGCTTCTAAAAGGCTAATAGAAGTTCCATCCGATTCAGGAATGGAAACATAGATTTTAGACTTGAGGTAGTAGCTTTGATTCACCTGCTTTTCAACAAATCCAATGAATTCATAAGATCCGTCTACAAGTAGATCTTTAGCGATCATTTTTAACTCCTCGGTAGACTCTCCCTTGGCACCGACGATAAGCTTCCAGTCCCTGTGAACTTCGTGAAAATTGGCGAAAGCCCTAATTACTTCATCGATGCGATACAAGGGAAAATGAAGCCGATTGGAATAAATAATTTTTTCCTTAGCCGGAATATCTACCCCTTCGTAATCAATTCCGAAATTGGCCAATACCACCTCAGAGCCGACCCCTAAATTCGAAATAGCATCTGCCATATAGATGGCATCCGCCGTGATGACATCGGCTGACTTCAAAGCGTATTGAACCGTTTTCCGATAAAGAAATCCCTTTTCAGGCATTAATAAAACGTCGCTTCCCCAACTGGTGAGAATCAGTGGCTTTAAACCGTTATTTGCTTTGGCCGTAACATAACCACATGCATTGGCCTGATGAACATGTATGATGTCAGGATTTTCATCATTGATAATCTGCCGGATTCTTTTGATGCTCTTCCTGGTATTAAGAGGGTTCTTTAAGGAAAAATTGATGACTTCGTTTCTGCAAAAATCTACCTCCTGCGTCGTGAGAGTAAGAATATCGCCAAAGTAATCTTTGATCAGATGATAATAATTTCTGAGATGGACTGATCCATGAGTCGAACCAATTAATAATAGCTTTGGTTTTCTTTCTTTCACGGCTATTCTGCCCAGGATTTGTAGACTTTGGCTAATTCCGGATTTTCATCAAGATACCTTGAATCCATTTCTTTGGTGCTGCCAACTACTTCAGCCGGATTGCCGGCTATAATTGAAAAATCAGGAAAATCCCCCTTGACATAACTGTAAGCTGAGACGAGTGATCCTTTCCCGATGTTTGTGTTGGGCATGATGGTCGAATGCGGACCGACGAAAGTGTATTTTCCAATTGAGACACTGCCCTTGACATAAGCTATCATATCCTGATCGGCATAATTGGGTCCGTAAATTCGAATGGATTTATGACTTGAATGAGTGGTAATCGTAATAAAATTCGTGCTCTGACCTCCCTCTTCGATCGTCAGTCCATTGCTGGCCTCCAGGTAATTATGGTGACCGATAAAAACGTCGTCACTCACATTAAATTTTTCAGGATGATCGATAAAAGTGGAATTGCTGATTCTGGTTTTCTTGAGCAGAACCCCGTCGAAGCGTTTATACCCACCTACCATTTTCGGACTTCTTTTTTGAAGACGTTTTCTTCTAATATTTCGCAACAACTGTTTAATTATTTTTGGATTAGAATTCGCGACAACTTTCCTTGGCAATTCGCTGTATCCACAAATATATTGATAAAAAATAGATCGTCTGAAGCACGGATAAGAGGACAAAGCCGGCAAGCAAATTATCGATTAATCCCCCCAACAATACTGATCCGAAAATGATGCAATTTCCCAGTAATGAGAAGAGGAATATTTGCATCTGTTTATTGACGATAACAGCTACTTGCTGTATTGGGGCAACTACAAAACTCGCAAATAGCCAAGGACTTAAATATTGGGCATATACCCCGGCTGTTCTCCACTTTGATCCGAGTATAAACTCAAAAAGTTGTGGACCGAAAATCGCTATTACAATAAAAATTGGTAATGCTATTAAGGCCAACTTCTTAACCGTTGAATTAATCAAGGCGACATAATTTTGCCTATTCGCATGCATTTCAGCGGCCTTTTGATAAAATACCTGGGCAAATGAATTTCCGATAACCGAAAGCGGCGCTTTTAAGATTCGGACCGTCATGCTGTAAAATCCCAGTATAACATCTGTAAATGCATATAAAATGGTAGTTGTTACCCCAATATTTTTCAATTCATCTCCCATAGCGTGAAGACTATTTACTTTTGGAAATTTCTCATGCATTTTTGCCATTGACTTCATTCCGGATTTTGAAACATCCGAAAGCAGATGTCGATCTTTTTTCAAGAAAGGAAACAAAAGCAAGAGAGTTCCGGTAAAAAATCCCGCTGCAAATCCAACTATCAGGCTCCCTATTCCCAGAGGTGAAATTCCGGTCGGATCCGCACGAGTTTTATTCCAGACTTGTCTGAAGAATTCACCCATGGAAATCTCGCCACTAAATATCCCTTGCGAAGCGAATCCTCCGATGGTATGAACGCCCACCCTGCTTACAGCCTGACCCATAATTGAAACCGAGGTTCCTTTAAAGCGTTTCTTTCGATTGCTCCAAAAAGTAAGAATTCGGTAGGAGGCCACGAAGAAAACACAAACAGGAATAAACCAGAACCATCCATACAGTGCCGGACGATTAATGAGTGTTTCGAGCCAGGGATTTAGAAAGCTCAGTAAAACGAACAGCAATCCGCAGATTGAGCTAAGAATGAGAAAACAGAGTGCCAGAATATTGATGGCGTCTTTATCCTCTTTTGGCAGAACGATGGCCTGCTCATATCTACCCGAAGATATTACGGCGATGAAAGTGACGAGTGAAGTGTAGAAGGCAAATAGCCCAAACTCCTCTGGCGAGAAGAGACGGGTCAAAACCGGAGTAAGCAAGAGAGGAAGGAACTGCGCGATACTTGTCCCCGTCATCAGGGTGATTACATTTTTGCTAAAGTCCGATCTGTTTTTCTTAGACATTGAGGTTACGAAGATATAAAGCTTAACAAAGAAATTTTATAACCTCAAGGCGTTGTGAATTGTGAAGTATATTTGAGAGGATTTATGGAGGATCGGGCATCGAACAGGAAAATAGCATTTATTGGAACCGGACCAATTTCTTTATTGAAGGCATATCTTTTAGCTTCCCGAAATCCCAAAACTCAGATAAACATATTTGATATGCGAGGTGAATTTGGCGGAGCCTGGTATTCAGATCAATCCCCGGCGGGTCACGAAATAGAGTGTGGATGCCACATCTGGTCCTACAACCCGGCTGTCTATAGTTTTATAGAAAAGGAATTAGGGGTAAAATTAGACTACCTCAGACCTACTCCTTTATTCATTGGAAAAAAAGTAAAGCTACCCTACTCTACCAAGAATTTTATCGACTCTTACAGATTCATTCTCAAGAAGCTAATCACGTTCCGTTGGGGAAAGATAGGCGGTAAACCAAACATACATTGGAAGCTATTCGGGAAACGAAATAAATATCCCGCCAAAGGTTCACCTGAGTTAATCCAGGTTCTGGCAAAGAAGCTGAGCGGGCTGAAGAATGTCATAATCCTCGATAATTTGCAGGTCGAATCAATCAATTTCGCCGATCGAATTCAACTTCAGACGGAAGACCGGACTCTTCAATTTGATGAGGTCTATTTAACGTCTGTTAGCAAGATTAAATCCGTTGAAAAGAATGGTCAGAGCATTGATTTGAATCCTGAGCTAATTGATTATAATCATTATCTGATCGGTCTGGATAAACCGCTCAAGAAGAAAATGACTTATTGGCGTTTGATGTATGATCGGGTAGTTCATCGAATCACCGATATTTCTTACCAAACGGGGGAAGAAGAAAATCTTCTCTTAGTCGGCATTAAACCAAAGGCCTTTGATTCTATGAATGAGAATGAAATCATGGACCATCTGCAAAAGCTATTCGTAAAGCTGAAATTAATTGATAGTCATGAGATTGAACTAATAAAAATACATTGCTATCCTACTTATTACAGTGATCCGAAGGCCAGGAAGAGAATCGCGGCTTTGGATGATAATCTGAAATTGCTACACTCAACCGATCTGATTTATGGAATGTATTATTTGTTGAAGGAAGAGAAGCTGATCTAAATTCCACACACCGGTTCTCGTCTGCGACGAGAAACCCAGATGGGGTCATTTATGGTACTTTTCAGGTCAATACGGCAATTAATCGTTCTTTTTGACGTAAATAATGCGGCATTTATTTTATAATACGGTAAAATACACCCTATATTCGCAGTATGAATTACGGCATTAAAAGCAATAACAATGTATCAACACCATAGCAAAGACTGGCCAAAATTTAAATGGGATAACGGCACACTACTCCCGTACGTGAGTAAGGTGCGTGATCTACAAGGTAGGTTAATAGGTAGAATGGAAGGCATGGGGTTCGAACTAAGGGAAGAAGCCGTACTTGAAACATTAACCGAAGACATTGTTAAGTCAAGTGAAATTGAAGGAGAGTTGTTGAACCCGGAGGAAGTAAGGTCGTCAGTGGCTCGAAGGTTAGGGATGGAAATATCAGGATTACCTAATGTAAGTCGCGATGTGGAGGGGGTTGTAGATATGATGTTGGATGCAACTCAAAAATACAGAGATCCCGTAACTAAGGATCGAATGTGTGCATGGCACGCTGCTTTATTCCCAACAGGGAGAAGTGGAATGTTAAAGATCGTCGTTGGTGAATGGAGAGGTGATGAACGCGATCCAATGCAAGTTGTATCAGGTGCAATGGGAAAAGAAAAGGTACATTACACCGCTCCTGAAGCTTCACGATTAGAAGAGGAAATGAATCGGTTTATAGAGTGGTTCAATACAGATGAACTCATGGAGCCTGTAGTTAAATCAGCTATAGCCCATTTATGGTTCGTAAGTATCCACCCGTTCGATGATGGGAATGGAAGAATTGCCAGGGCCATTGCAGATAATCAATTAGCCAGAGCAGATAGAACCAACCAAAGGTTCTATAGTATGTCGGCTCAGATTATGAAATCCAAAAAGGGGTATTATGATGTATTGGAGTCCACCCAAAAGGGAAGTATGGACGTAAGCCAATGGCTCGTGTGGTACTTTGAACACTTAACTGAGGCACTTGAGGCAACGGATGAAACATTATCGAAAATATTAGTAAAGGCAAAGTTCTGGGAGTTGCATAAAACCACCCAATTCAATGAGAGACAAGTTGAAATGATCAATAAACTTCTAGGTGATTTCGTTGGTAAGTTGCATTCATCCAAATGGGCAAAGATGACAAAAGTACATAGAGACACCGCCCGTAGAGACATTCAAGATTTGATCGAAAAAGGAGTCTTATCGGATTCTGGTGAAGGTGGAAGAAGCACAAACTACACTCTGAACCTTCCGACTCTTTAAGCCTGATTTCCATAAGTTCCCGAATCTCGCTTCACTCGTTCGGGAACAAATTGTGAAAGAGCAGTTTGGTAAAATTATCAAAATAAAAGATTTTAGATTTTACTTACTTCACCATCACCCCAAACAAAATATATCGCCACTTTGGAGGTGTAATCGGACTTATGATCCGATCCAGAGTTCCAAAGAAATTGCGTTGACATTCGGATCTGCCAAACAGTCCCAGCACCCCAAAAGAAGTTAAATGTGCCAGGGAAAATAATTTCGCCCAGCCTTTCACATCCTGATGACTGATGTAGCGCCAGCGATCATTCCAACCAACAAACTTTTTTCTTAGAGATCGATGTAAAGCACTACCGACGGCATTCTCGGCAAACAGAAAATAGCCTCCGTCTCTCAGCACTCGGTGAATTTCCAGAATGGCTTTATCCTGATCCTCTTTCTTACCTAAAGCACCGATGACAGATTTAAAGACAACAATATCAAATTGCTCGTCTCCGAAATCGATGGATCGTATGTCAATCTTTTTGTAGCTGATTTGGGTGTCAACTTTTTGTGATTCGTGAAATTCAACCGCACTGTCGGGAAAGTCATTGTAATCAGAACAAAGAACCTCGCATCCCAATTTTGCGAAGTAATAGCTCAGGCCTCCTTCGCGTTCTCCAAGAGCCAAAACCCTCATTCCGGGCTTGATTTCGCAATGTCTATCCCAAAATGAAAGTGCCCTTTTCCAGTTTTTAACGTCCCACCGGATAATTGACTTTAATTCATCTTTCGAAAGTTTATTTCGCATAATGAACCGCTCGCTTCTCTCGAATGACAGTGACTTTTACCTGCCCTGGATAAGTCATTTCGTTCTGAATTTTCTGAGAAATGATAAATGATAATTCTTCCGCACGTTGATCATTCACCTTCTCGGCTTCCACCATTACTCTCAATTCTCTGCCGGCCTGAATTGCATAAGACTTAACGACTCCGTCAAAGCTAAGCGGAACACTTTCAAGCTCCTTAATCCGTTTGATGTATGATTCGGCAATCTCGCGTCTTGCTCCCGGTCGGGCGCCGGATATAGCGTCACACACCTGAACGATAGGCGAGATCATAGAAGTCATTTCAATTTCATCATGGTGGGCTCCGATCGCATTTGCAACATCTGCTTTTTCACCATGTTTCTCAGCCAATTTCATTCCTAAAATGGCGTGAGGTAATTCTGGTTCATCATCCGGAACTTTCCCGATGTCATGAAGCAAACCGGCTCTTTTAGCAGCTTTCACATTTAAGCCCAGCTCCGCAGCCATAATAGCACAAAGGTTTGCAACTTCCCGTGAGTGTTGTAGCAAATTTTGACCGTAAGAAGAACGGTATTTCATTCGCCCTACCATGCGCAAAAGCTCAGGATGCAGGCCATGAATTCCCAGATCAATGCAGGTTCTCTTACCTGTTTCAATAATTTCTTCGTTCAGCGATTTCTTGGTCTTTTCAACGACTTCTTCGATTCGAGCAGGGTGAATTCTGCCATCGGATACCAACTGGTGTAAAGCAAGGCGAGCAATTTCACGTCGGATTGAATCAAAGCATGAAAGAATGATAGCTTCAGGTGTATCGTCAACAATGATTTCAACTCCTGTTGATGATTCTAATGCACGAATATTCCGTCCTTCTCTGCCAATAATTCGCCCCTTCATCTCATCGCTTTCAATATTAAATACCGATACTGAATTTTCGATGGCTTGCTCAGTGGCCACTCGCTGAATAGATTGGATGACGATTTTCTTTGCTTCTTTTCCGGCATTGATTTTAGCCTCATCGACAATGTCTTTAATGTATGCCATTGCATCGGTTCTGGCTTCGTCCTTTAAAGAAGTCATCAATACTTCTTTGGCTTCTTCAGCGGATAAACCGGAAATATTTGAAAGCTCGTTCACCTGTTTCTGGTGAAGTTTTTCAATCTCTTTTTTCTTGTTTTCGGCGATATTCAGTTGTTCCTCAGCCTCTCTTCGGATATTATCAATCTGCTTATTTTTTCTGTTAACATCCTCTATCTTGTGATTGAGGTTCTTCTCCTTGCCCTTGATCTTATCCTCTATACTTTGAACACTTCTCTCCCTGTTTCTTACCGCCTTTTCATGATCGTCCTTTAGTTGAAGAAATTTCTCTTTTGCCTGAATAATCTTGTCTTTCTTAAGTGCTTCGCCTTCTGCCTCTGCCTCTTTCAACATTGATTGCGTTTTCGCCTTAAGTACACTTTTTTGAAGAAGGAACATCACCAAAACACCCGCTACTAATCCAATGCCTCCTCCAATCAATATATCTACTACGTTCATATCTACAATTTTCTCCAACCAACATAATTCCGGCAACTAACCGTAAATAATAAAATGTCAATTGGTTGGAAAATTAAACTCTCGCCGGGAAATCACTCCTTCGTATAAACTACGGAGTAGGAGCTATAGTACGGCGTCTATCTTATCGATAATTGATTTCAGATCATCATCAAAGACCGGCGCTGCGGTCGTTGGCTTAGAATCCTCAGATTCCGAGAAGGGTGATTGAACTGCCATTTGCAAAGTTGTCATCGCCAAAAGGTCTTGCATATCTTTTACGGCGTAACTGCCTTGCAACTTCCGTATATTCGAATTTATTCGATCAGTGGCATTTTTAATCGCTTCTTCTTCTTCCTGCTTTATTGTCAAAGGATAGGTTCTTCCTGCAATAACTACTTTAAGAGATACCTTTCCCATTTTTTCCTAAACCTTTAGTAATGAAATACAATTATCAATTTCCTTTACCAATTCGTTTATTTTGACCTTAACTTCCTCAGAATTACCTTCTGATGTATCTGTTTGAAATTCTTCAGTGCTTTCTACAGCTTTACTCTTCTCCTGAAGCTCCTTAACCAAATTGTTTTGCTCTGCAATTGAGTCCTTCAAACTGCTAATTTCCTGATCCTTAGTTTCATTAGAAGCTTTGGCTTCTTTCAGATTTGAAAGTAGCTGGTCCACTTTCTTATCCAGATCAGTAACTAATTGTTTGGATTCAGACATGCAACATTGTCAAAATAAGCTATGAAGTCTTTAACAACTTCAATGACAAATTTAAGATTCCGTACGGATATTCACCTGAATGCCAATCGAATTATCAAAAAATGCCTATGAATAATAAACGGAACATCAATGCGATTGGGCTTTCTAAGGCATTAATTTTGTTAAGTAGTATAATATCTATTGTAAGATCACTTGCAAATGAGGTACATATTGGTCATATCAAGTCTTTTCTCATTTACCGGCTTTTCGCAAGAATATCAGGCCAAAAGCATTGATTATGAAGGATTGGAACTTCATTCTCCTATGGAAATTGAGCTCATTCTTGCGGGAAATTTCGGAGAAATGCGTTCAAATCACTTTCATACCGGTTTGGACATTAAGACCAAGGGTGTTGAAGGTCAAAAGATTTTATCTGTGGAAGACGGATATATTTCGAGGGTAAGAGTTTCACCCTGGGGATATGGAAATGCATTATACATTGATCATCCAAATGGTTTGACAAGCCTATACGCCCATCTGCGAAATTTTCCTCCTGAAATTGATTCATTTATTCATAGCTGGCATATAAAAACTGAATCGGGTATTTTGGATGAGATCGTTTTAACGGACTCCTTCTTTGTAAAAAAAGGAGAACTAATTGCCTATTCGGGTAATTCGGGAAGCTCATTTGCGGCGCATCTTCACTTTGAATTAAGGGAAACCGTCACGGAACATGCCCTGAATCCTTTGAGATTTGCCTGTTACCAGGAAATGATCAAGGACAAGACGAAGCCAAGAGTATCAGGAATAAAAATTTATGCGATTAGTGATAAAGGCTATATGATTCCCGGTAAATCGAAATATTACAGCTGCACTTTGTCCGGAAATAAATGGGTCGTCAATAACAATAAACCAATTGATGTTAGTTCTCTCGCTACCAGGAATTCGAAATTGGGTATTGGTTTTCATGTCACTGACAAGCTCGACGGTGCCGGAAATATATGTGGTGTTTATAATACCATACTATCCAAGGGTGATTCAAAAAAACATGAGCAGCGAATGGAATACATCAATTTTGATCACAATCGCTTTCTCAATGCTCATCAGGACTATAATGCCTTCCACGAAAACAAAAAGAACATTCATAAAAATTTCACGACGGTGATTAATCTGCTTCCGATTTATCCAAAAAATGACGGAAAAATAGACTGGAACGATTGTGCGGGTAAGTACACATTTAAAGCGGAAGATGCACATGGAAATATTCAAACGATCTTCTTCACTTTGGCCGAGCCAAGAGGTAGTTACGCCAAAAATCCATTTGATAAAGTTCAGCGTTATTACTTTCCGGATTCAGTGAATACCTTGCTAAGAGAAGATTTTCAACTATTGATGGAACCGGCTACTTTTTACGAGCCTTTGAAGCGTTATTTTAAAATCGACAGTAATTCCCGCTATCTCAGTCCTAAGTATATTTTTTCAGAATATGAAATTCCGGTGCACCAGCGGTACGACGTTCGGATTAAAGTCGCTTCGGACAAATCCGATCTTCCGCCCTATAAATTGGGAATCGGCTTAATTTCCGATAAAGGATACCTGTCATTTAAAGGAGGGAATTACGTAGACGGATGGGTTGAAGCGACTTCAAGAAGTTTTGGGACTTTTGTCTTGGTTATTGATACCATAGCTCCAAAAATAAATCCATTGGATTTTCGGAACGGAAAGGTTATCAGCAAATATAGAAATTTGCAGTTGGAGATTTTGGACAACCTATCGGGAGTCAAAGTTTATAAAGCATACCTGAACGAACATTGGGTCCTGATGACTTATGATCGGCGTGAACGTAAATACATTATTCCTCTGGACAAGTACAGTAAACCATTTCTAAAAAAAGGCGACAATCAAGTGAAGATTTATGCGAAGGATAAGAGAGGAAATGACGTTGAGGCTGAATGGAAGATAATTTATTGATAGCTACTTTTGCCTTTCAGAAAAGACTGTATAACAAAGTTGCACAAAGGGACACAAAGGATCACGAAGAAATAATATCTCGTATTAAAAAACAATAATTATCGTGTACCTTCGTTTACTCCCAAAACATTATTTATCTCACATAACAAAACCTACGAAAATGAAAAATTTACTGCTAATATTTTGTCTGCTTGGATCAATCCAACTATTTGCTCAAACAGAGCGGCCTGAGATTAAGGAATCTACCTTTGAAACGACCCAGGAGACCGCTGGACTAAAGCTCACTATGGAGATTATTGAGTCTCCGGTCTATGGTCAAATTATCACCAAATTTGAAGGACTTGGAAAAGCCAAACTGCTGATTTTAGAGGTCTTCGATGTTTATGGAAATCACGTCCATAAAGAAAGCGTAAAAACGAATGGCTCATCTCAGTATACATTTGATCTCAAGAAGCTGAAAGCCGGTGATTATTTTCTGAAAATAAACACGGGAAGTCAAAAAACGGCTTATAAAATTACGCTGAAATAAGAGCAAAAGAATCTTGAATTTGGAGGGTTTCTATTTTTAGAACCCTCTTTTTATTTCCGGCGATGTGGATTTAACCAATTTTTAACAGGAAAAACCCGATTTCCAGAAATCTCCTCTCAGATTAGCCTTACATTTATGGTTGGATGACGAAACAGCGAATTAGAATTGTTATTGTTTTCGGAATTATCGCAATTCTGAGCATTATGACCGTGCAGTTATTCTTCGTCAAGAAGAACATTGAATTTCAGGAAACGAATATCGAAATTCAAAA
>CAZCAD010000016.1:0-11395 GCA_964496525.1 uncultured Flavobacteriales bacterium
ATCGTGATTTTCATGATTATGCAGGCTACTTGTACATCGTAGCGGATGAAGGAGCCAGTACTTTGCAAATTGTTGATTTAAGTTCTTTACCTACTTCTGCTCCCATAGTTTATGATTCTAATAGCCTAATGACATTGGCACACAACATTTTCATTGATACTGCAAGTGCTATTATGTATCGATGCGGTGGTGATGGTGGAAATGAACTGGCCTTATATGACCTGAGTACCCCGACAAGCCCCACGCTTCTTTTGGATGCAAGCACAATTGGATTCTGGTCGAGCATTGGATATTTACATGACATATATGTCAGAGGTGACACCGCCTGGTGTAATGCAGGTCTAAATGGCCTGTTTATCGTTGACTTCTCCAATATTGCCAGTCCAACTTTGCTTGCTTCTGTAACCAGCTATCCTCATCAAGGCTACAATCACAGTGGTTGGTTAAATGAGGATGGAAGCATTTACGCTCTCGCTGATGAAGTTCATGGCCTAAAAATTAAAATTTGGGATGTTTCTGATCTAAGCGACATTACTTTAATAGATACGATCGGTTCTGAGGTTGATCCCTTGTCAATTCCTCACAATCTTTTTTTTAGAGGAGATTATCTATATGCAAGTTATTACTTCGATGGTTTATATGTCTGGGATCTTAAGGATACCGCTAACATTACCTTGGCCGGTTTCTACGATACCTCCACTCAACCACATATTCTTGATGTGTACGAAGGGGCTTGGGGCGTTTATCCCTTTCCGAACAACAACATTGTACTTGTTTCTGATATGCAAACCGGTCTATGGGTTCTTGATGCCTACGAGGCTGTTGGTCTTGATGAAAACAAGATCGAAACCGATCAATTTAGAATATATCCCAATCCTGCCAGTAGCACAATAACCATTGATTTATTAAACCAGAACAGTGCTGCAAATCAATTGACCTTTCAACTTTTTGACTTGAGGGGGAAACAATGGATGCAATCTGTCTCACTGGCAGATAAGAAGAACTTCGTTGAAATTGAAAGTCTGGCAGCCGGTGTATACATCTACGTAATCAGTAATGATGACGGATACATGGATACCGGCAGACTTATTGTAAAGTAATAACCCACCACGGACTGAAATTGCCATAGGCGACGCTAACGATTATTTCTAAAAAAATTTCTATAACCTAAACCTGTCACTTGGATGCGTTCTCTTATCCGTTAACAAACTCAATCGCAATATCAAGTCAGGATTTCCGGAAAATTAATCTGCTGATTTGCCGGCGCTTAGTCAAATATGCCCAAAGCAGCCAAATCGGGCTTATTTTTTTGAAACTGTGCCTTTTTGAAATAAAAGTACGATTTTCGTGATTATTGACACAACTCCTACAATCCGGTTGACGTCTTAAGGGCGAGAAGAAAATACTCACTATGAAAAAACTATTGATCCTAGTCGTTGTGTTAGTGTCGTTTTCGAACAACGGCAATGCCTGTAGCCCTTTTGGAATACCAATTTTGGATAGTTGGAGTCTCGCCGGCGATATTCTTACAACGAATTACACATCTACTACCGGATGGGCGTGCAACTATAACATTGTAATGGAAATAGCCTGCATGGATGGTACTGTTATTTCAACAGAGCAATCGGCTTGTATTTCAAAACCAAGTGCGGCAAATCTGGCTTATCCATCCGCATTTGTAATTGATTTGTCCGGGTTGGGATTATGTCCCGGAGAAACGTATCAGTTCAGGGCAAAAGAATCTAACTGTGGTTCCATATTTGGTGGATCTGCTTTTACGGGTTATACGTCTTTTGTTTATGATCCGGGCGGTGGCGGTTCCTATGTAGTCATTGCCGATAATGATACGATCACAATATGCGCCGGTGACATAGCTAACTTAGGAGCTGAAGCTTTTAATAACTGTGGTCCTCTAACATATTTTTGGGATAACGGTGGAGGAGCCGGTTCTGATGTAACCGTGAGTCCTGCAACGACAACAACCTATACGGTAACTGCAACTCAAGCTGGAGCTTGTGGTTCTGTTGATGCGACAGATCAAATTGTTGTTGTGGTTACATCTAACCCTGTCGGAGGTATTGCGACCGCAGTCCCAATTCAAGTTTGTGAGGGAGGATCATCTACGATTACTTTAACAGGATCTGTCGGAAATATTCAGTGGCAATCAGGCCCTACTGCCATAGGACCGTGGACCGACATTCCGGGTGAAACAACTACCATACTGCTTACGGGGCCAATTTTTACAACGACATTTTACCAAGCCGTAGTTTCAAATGTTTGTGGATCTGAAACATCAACTGTGGCTACAGTGACAGTTTACCCTGACCCCATTGCCGATTTCAGTTACACAGGACAATGTCAATCAGTCCCCGTTGATTTTACTGATGAAACTACGATTAGCTCAGGTTCTATTGCAAGCTGGGATTGGGATTTTGATGACGCATCGCCAAATTCATCCCTCGAAAATCCTTCTCATCTTTACGCTGCAGCAGGTTTCTACAACGTAACACTGACTGTAACTTCTGATCAAGGCTGTACCGATGATACTACGATAACGATCGAGGTTCTTTCCAGTGCGGTTGCCGATTTTAGTTTCGCAGATAACATTTGCGAAGATATTGATGCATTATTTAACGATCTTTCGACCGTAGCGAGTGGCGCTATAAGTACTTGGGAATGGAACTTTGGAGACGGAAGCCCCTTATCAGGAATTGAAGACCCATCACATACTTATCCCGGAGCAGGAACTTATACCGTTACATTGGTCGTGTCTGCAGGATCTCCCCTATGTGCGGATACGATGGTTCAAACAATTACTTTGCAACCTCTACCTATCGCCAGCTTTACAGTAGCTGATGTTTGTCAGGATACCGATGCGGCCTTCTTTGACGCAACAACTATCACGAGCGGAACTTATTCCTCGAATTGGGATTTTGACGATGCCGGTACATCTACCCTGGCTAGTCCAACGCATACGTATGCATCTGCCGGTTTATACAATGTAACCTTAACAATTACCTCAACCACCTACCTATGTACTGATGTAGTTACTCTTCCGGTAAATATATGGGAAATGCCAACTGCCGTGATTAACAGCGATCCACCGATAATTTGTAATCCAGGATGTGTTAATTTCTATGATGGTTCTTTTTCGGCGACTACTGCCATTAATGTCTGGAATTGGGATTTTGAGGGCGGAGGAACATCCACATCTCAAAATCCAACACCTTGCTACGAGCATCAGTCTGATTATACAGAATATTATAATGTAACTCTAACGGTGTGGAATTCTGTTGGCTGTAGCGATATGACTTCCGCCATCGACTATGTGGCAGTTGAACCTACTCCGGTCGCTGAATTCACCTATAGTCCACAACTAATTACAATAGAAGATACACGCGTATCATTTACGAATTCGTCTGAAAAGGCATCAACGTATTTATGGAATTTTAGCGATGATTCGCCGCTATCCACTGTGACGAATCCCGAACATATATTCCCTGAAGTTCCGGAAAGTTATCTTGTTGAGTTAAAAGCCTACAGCGCAAGTGGCACATGTAAAGACAGCATATCAAAACTCATTATAATCAAAGATGTCATCATCTTTTACGTTCCTAACGTTTTCACACCGGACGGCGATGAATACAATGAAACTTTCCAACCAATATTTGTCTCCGGTTATGACCCTTATGAATTCCACATGGCCATCTTCAATCGATGGGGTGAGATCATCTTCGAGACCTTTGATGCCAAAAGAGGATGGGATGGCACCTACGGAAGTCGCGGTTTAGTTCAAGATGGAACCTACGTTTGGGCCATAGAATTCAGGGAAACCATGTCCGATAAAAAGCATAAGCACAAAGGACACGTTACAATTTTGAAATAAGCCACAAAACTGCGTATTTTGGAATTTCAGGAATAGGTCTGCATCTACTCTGTTGATAAGTTCTTTTGATTGAGTATATTAGAAAAGAACCTTTTTAGCTCAACGTGCGAATAGTACTTCTCTTTATCTTCTTGTCTTCAGCTGGTGTAGGAGCTCAAGTGAATTTGGATTCGCTTTGGGGTATTTGGAATGATGAAACCAAGCCGGATACCGCTCGTTTGATTGCACTTGAAACTATCGCCTGGAAGGGTTACTTATTTTCAAAACCTGACAGTGCCTTTTATTTTTCTCAGATTGTTTATGATTTCGCAAAGGCAAGAGGCCTGAAGATGGATGAAGCCGTTGCCCTAAATACTCAAGGCGTTTCTTATCTAATTCGCGGTCAAAACGACAAGGCGATTGATTTTTTTAAACGAAATCTGGTCATCATGAAAGAGATTGGTAATAAAAGAAAAATTGCCGCTTGTCTGAATAATATTGGCCTGGTCTATTATAATGAGGGGGATTACTTTCGAGCGATGCAGCAATTTGATCAAAGCATCAAACTTGATGAGCAGTCTGGAAATAAAAATACATTGGACAGAGCGTACAACAACATGGGACTCATTTATTTTGCTCAGGGAAATTACGCCAGAGCATTTGACTGCTACATGCGAAGCTTAATGATTCGAAAAGAACTGAACGTTAAAAAAGGGATTGCGGCAGCACTGGATAATATCGCCATGGTTTATTATCGGCAAGGCGACGTTCAGAGCGCTATTACTTACAATTCCGAAAGCTTAAGTATTCGGGAACAAATAGGAGACAATGCCGGGGTCGCACGAAGCTTAACAACTATAGGAGTAATTCAGAAAGAACAGGGTAGTTATGAAAATGCAGTTGAGAGTCAAACGAGGTGCCTTGAAATTTATGAGGTAATTGGCAATCGTAAGGGGGTGGCCCTGACACTAAATAATCTGGGAGGAATTTATTTGAAACAAGCCAATTATTTAAGGGCGACTGAATACTTCAATCGCAGCCTAAAAATGAAAAAAGAAATGGGCGATAAGAAAGGAATGGCTCATACTTTGAATGACCTGGGGGTTCTAAATTACAGATCAGGTAATATTAAGGAGGCGCAGGATTTTAGTCAGAAGGCAGCACTGCTCGCTGTTGAGGTGGGAATTATTTCGCAGGCCAAGATAGCTAGTCTTAATATGTATAAATGTCATATGTGGGAAAACTCTTTTGGAAAAGCCGGGCAAAAGCTACAAGAAGTAATGGAACTTGTTGATTCTGAATTGAAAACCAATTTTCCTTTGCTCTCTGAGAAAGAGAAGGAACAATACTTCAAAACGATTAGTGGGTACTTTGACTTCACGCATGATTTCGCTCTACTGGCAAAAGATGCCAAAACCCGAATGACTGGTGAGGCTTATAATCAAGCACTGATGATCAAAGGGCTTTTACTTAAAAGCTCTACAATGATGCGAAATACGATTCTTAATTCAACAGATACACTTTTGATCGATCAATACTTTAATTGGATTTCAGTCAAAAGGAGAATTGCCAAAACCTACTCCAAAGGTGGAGATGTTTCAGAACTCGAAGAAGAGGCCAATGAATTGGAGAAAGATCTGGTCAAAGGCTCTCAGGAATTTTCAGACATCAAGAAAGTGGAAAACCTCAGATGGAAAGATGTCCAATCCGGACTCAAGGATGGAGAATCTGCCATTGAATTTGTACGCTTTACACATCAAGAGGACTACCGAAACGACTCAGGTAAAGTAGAGTTGTACGCTGCTCTGATCATCAACAACAAATCTAAACATCCCAAAATGATCGGTCTATTTGAAGAGCCAGAACTGGAAAAGATCCTCGGAACATTCCCTGGAAATAACCTCTCCTACATCGAACAAGTCTATGGAACAAAAGAAAACCTGCCTACCGGACAAGCAGGCACAAAGTCACAACTTTATGATCTGATCTGGGAACCCATGGAAGAGGAGCTTACTGGCGCTAAGAAAGTCTATGTCTCTCCTGTGGGATTACTTCACAAGATCTCTTTTGCAGCCCTCGCCAAAGAGCAAGATGTCTATCTCTGCGATCTCTACGAAATAGAAACCCAATCCTCAACAGGTAAGATTGCAATGCCTTCAAAGATCGCTTATAATGAAAACAGTAGCACCACCCTCTTTGGTGGAATTGACTACAACTCTGATTCAACCTCCTCAGAAATATGGAACTATCTTGACGGATCTCTTTCTGAAACAAAGCAAATCGAAAAGATTCTAAAAAAACAAAAACGTCCTTACAATTACTTCTCTATGGCTAATGCAACAGAAGAAGAGTTTAAACGAACAGCATCTAATTCAAATATCCTTCACATTGCAACGCATGGATTCTTCTATGCAGATCCCGATGAGGTATTGGCAGCGTCTATTGATCAAGCAGAATCAAAAGAAGATATTGTTTTTCGAGGCGGAACATCTGGTTTTGCTGTTAACTCTTTTGTCAAAAGTCGCAACCCACTGATGCGCTCTGGTCTTGTATTTGCCGGAGCAAATGACGTGTGGAATAGATCACAATCAACCAATGACTCTACTTATACAGAAGATGGTGTATTAACAGCAGCAGAAGTCGCCACCATCGACATGCGAAATTGTGACCTTGTTGTTCTCTCAGCTTGTGAGACTGGCCTTGGAGACATCAAAGGATCAGAAGGCGTTTATGGATTACAGCGCTCCTTCAAAATGGCTGGAGTGAAATATCTCATCATGTCACTCTGGCAAGTTCCGGATAAAGAAACGGCAGAGTTTATGACTAGCTTTTACAAGAATCTGACAAAGACAAACGACATTAAGAAATCCTTTAACCTCACCCAACAGGAAATGCGAAAAAAGTATGATCCGTATTATTGGGCGGCATTTGTACTCGTAGAGTAGAAATTAAGGTCCTGATATTTATCATCAGCGGGTGCCTTTGTCTTAATAGAATAAACACTTCGGCACCTGAAGAGCGACGTTTTCTGCTCTTAGAATAGCTATTTCCCGATATAAAGTGCAAAGCTTGTTCTGGTCTGCCACATTTATGTCACACAATTTGGTGATACTCTTATCGCGTCTTTAAGGCGAGGCGCAATAGTTAGTAATTTCTTTTGATTGAGTATATTAGAAGTGAACCCTTCTTCCATTAAATTGAAAAAATTAGCGGTATACGTGACATTAATGCTAACACTGGCCGCTTGCAATAATGACCGCAAGAGCTCGTCAGAACCGGCACCACTCTACCCTCAGCCGCAAGAAATTCCTTTGAACACTGAAGAGGGTTACGCTGTTAATCAAATGACGGGCGATAGTATATTACCCTTAATCGGTGATCCTACGGATTCTATTCAAACGGGCGTATCAATTCCTGCAAACGGCAAAACTGTTAAAGTCGATCCTGAAAATTTGCCCCTGCCCTCAGCTATTTTGGAGCCGGCTCTAATATTTGATGCCCATCAAAACGAGCACAAAATTCCTACCCAGGAAATTGTATTTCCATTGGACGAACGTTCTCTCCCAAAAATAAAACTGGGTGATGGAAATCCTACACTATTGACCACTGAAAAGGGAGATACGTTACCAACCGGAATCCCCATTCCCGCCACAGGAGTTACAGTTCGTGCCTCCCAACCGCAACCAACTGAAGCAATGCTACCCGCTATTAAAGACAACGCCATTTATGATTTACAATATTTGGATGTGGACGAAGGCATGGCATCATCCTATATAATGGCGATTATTGAGGACAGCCGCGGAAATATTTGGTTTGGAACAAATAGCGGTGGGGTGACTCGTTACGATGGCAAATCCTTTGCTCACTTTACAGAAAAACATGGTCTAAGTAATAATATTGTCTGGTCTATGCTGGAGGACAGACATGGGAATATTTGGTTCGGCACAAGAGGTGGAGGAGTATGCCGTTTTGACGGCGACACTTTTACTCAATTTAAACAAACAGAGGGATTGAGCGGCAATATTGTTTTATCAATGTTTGAAGACAGTAAAGGAAATATCTGGATCAGTACCGTTGGTGGAGGTGTCAGTAGATATGACCTAACGTCCCTTCCAAATGGACAAGCCAGCTTCACCCATTTTACCGAAAGAGAAGGCTTAAGTAATAACACTGTAAGGTCAATAATGGAAGATAAGGAGGGGAATATGTGGTTTGGCACAAAAGGCGGTGGCGCTAACAAATATGATGGGGAATCGTTCATACATTTTACTAAGAAGCAAGGGCTCGCTCATAATGTGGTACTGTCAATGTTAGAGGACAACGAAAACAATATTTGGTTTGGTACGAAGGGCGGCGGGCTAACTAAATACGATGGAAAGACAATTGCTAATTTCACGACTAAAGAGGGATTAAGTAATAACGTTATTTTTTCAATGTTGGAAGATAGTCAGGGTAATATTTGGTTTGGGACCGAAGGTGGTGGCATAAATCGATTCGACGGAAAATCTTTTACTCATTTTACTGAAGAACTAGGTTTAAGCAACAACTCTGTCAGGTCTATCTTAGAGGACAGTCAAGGGAATTTATGGTTCGGTACCAGAGGTGGTGGCGTAAATCGATTCGATCCAGAATCCTTTACACATTTTACTCAAAAACAAGGTTTGAGTAATAGGCTGGTTATGTCAATTCTGGAAGACAGTAAAGAGAATCTATGGTTTGGAACTTGGGGAGGGGGTCTGAATAAGTATGATGGGGAGAACTTCACGCACTTTGGCCTAAATCAGGGCCTGAGCAACGATGAAATCAGGTCAATGGTTGAGGACAATACAGGCAATCTGTGGTTCGGCACCGCTGGCGGTGGCCTAAATAAATTTGATGGAGAAAATTTTACAAATTATAGCACAGAGCATGGCTTAAGTAATAACACCGTTGTGTCTCTACTTCAAGATAGCAATGGAAATCTCTGGATAGGAACAGTTGGCGGCGGGCTGAGCCGATTAAATCTAACAGATACAAGCAAGATGCTCAGATTTACACATTTCACAACAGCGAACGGTTTAAGTAATAATGTAATTTCATCGATATTGGAAGACAGTCAAGGAAGTCTTTGGTTTGGAACTCTTGGTGGTGGAGTAAGCAAGTTTGATTCCGCCTCAGGGGGATTTACTCATTATACGGAGAAAGAAGGGCTCAGCAATAATTTCATCTTAACGATACATGAAGATAGTCGGGGTAATATATGGCTCGGGACAAAGGGGGGTGGTGTCAACTGTTTCGATGGAAAATCCTTTACATATTTTACCGAACGCGAAGGCTTGAGTAACAACATCGTCTTTTCAATACAAGAGGATGTAAATAACAGCATCTGGGTGGGTACAGAATCAGGTTTGGATCAATTTATTTTTGAAGATTCAAATGGCGAACAACTGCAAAGAGTCATAATTAATTCTCATAACAAGCAAGACGGTTTGAAAGGAGTAGATTTTTTTGTCAATAGCGTTTATTTAGACAATGAAAATCATATTTGGTGGGGAAGTGGAAAAAGTCTCAGCAAGTTGGATATTAATAAATCCACTCTTTCTAATAAACCTCCATCTGTTCAGCTCAATTGGGTGGAAATAAATGATGAATTCGTCGATTACCGCAATCTTTCAGATGAGGTCAAAGATGAGATTCGATTCGATTCAGTCAAGAACTTTTATAACTATCCGATCAAACTGGAATTACCTCACAATAGAAACCACCTGACCTTTCATTTTTCGGCAATCAATTGGTCTGCACCACATAAAACAAAATACAGCTATTTATTGGATGGTCTCAATACGAACTGGAGTCGCGCAACAAAAGAAACCAAAGCAGATTATCGAAATATTCATTACGGCACATACACTTTCAAGGTCAGAGCTATCGGTGAAAGTGGTGAATGGAGCGAGCCATTTGAATATGAATTTACCATTCACCCACCCTGGTGGCAGACATGGTGGGCAAGAACTACCTATTGCTTGGCTGCAATTCTATTTATTATTGGATTTGTACGTTGGAGAACGTCTAAGTTGGAGGAACGTCAGAAAGAACTGGAAACAGAGGTGGATATTGCCACGACCGGACTTCGTAAAAAAAACATTGAAATAGGCCAGCAACACCAACTACTTGAGGAATCTCACAAAGAGATTACAGACAGTATTGCCTATGCAAAACGAATTCAAGACGCTACCCTTCCCTCTAATAAGCACATAAAGAATTTATTACCGGAAAGTTTTGTGTTCTACCAACCAAAGGATTTTGTAAGCGGCGATTTTTATTTTGTTGAAGCAGCCAATACGACCTCAAGCGACCCAACTTCCCTCGTTGTGTTTTCAGCAGCAGACTGTACCGGTCATGGTGTTCCGGGTGCCTTTATGAGTATTGTCGGAACCAATTATCTAATGCAGGGAATTACTGAGCCTTCAGTAAATGGATGCGCGGAGGCACTCGATTTTCTGAATCAAGGCGTTAGTAAGACACTACGGCTGAAGAAAGAAGATAATGCGATTCGTGACGGAATGGATATTTCAATCTGCGCATGGGACCGAGAACGCAATATGTTGCATTTTGCAGGTGCCAAGAATCCAATTTACATTATTCGGAAAATCGAAAAGGCGGACAAAACAGACACAAAATTTCTTGACGGCAAGATTCTTCAGGACGAAGAATTGCCGATTTATTTAAAGGAGATCAAAGGTGATAAGCATCCGATCGGTTCGTATATATATGAAGACCTAAAAAAGTTCACGGACCATTCACTTCCGGTCAAAAAAGGCGACATGATCTATCTGTTTTCTGACGGATTTGCCGATCAGTTTGGTGGTGAAAAAGGAAAAAAATATAATTACAAGCGTTACAAAAAAATTCTTCTTTCGATTTCACAGAAACCTCCCAACGAGCAGAAAGAAATTCTTGCCAAAGAGTTCAAAGAGTGGAAAGGTAGTCTTGAGCAGATCGATGACGTATGCATTCTTGGAGTAAGGATCTAAAAAAGACCGGGAAGTAATTCTGCTGTACCGCAAGGCAGGCTCTTTTCACTTTTACGACGAAGTAATAAAGGTCATCGCGTCTCCAAAATTCATGAAAACAAAATCTTCAGGCACAAGAGCCGGTATTATCTTAATTCCCCTTAATAGTGCTTCCGGTTGTTCCTTTAGTCCAACCAACAACACGACGATCTTCTTCCTTTTCAGATTGAGTACAACATCTTCAAATACATATAGTCCGGATTGATCCATATACGGCACCTTATCCATTCTGATTATTACGTGCGTTGCGGTGTCCGGGACCTTCGCCGAGATTGCTTGAAATTGGTCTGCAAACCCAAAAAACAACGGTCCCTTTATATTCTTGATGTACACGTTGTCTCCAAATCCTTCTGCTTGCGAATCGTCTTTCCAAAGACGTTTTTGAGTGAGTGAACTAAGCAATGTATGCTTCTTGTTAAGATCACCCATCTTCTTCATAAAAATGAGAGCCGCCAATACCATTCCAAATCCAACGGCT
>CAZCAD010000016.1:11422-17057 GCA_964496525.1 uncultured Flavobacteriales bacterium
TATGAGGACCAGAACCATTACAATAACATCTGCCCTCGGAGTTTTTCGAATCCCTTTTAGCCCTTTATAATCCATCACCCCTATTCCAACCGTAACCAATATTCCGGCGAGAACCGCTGCAGGAATTTTAGAAGCAATTGGGCCAAGTGCTAATAAAATAACAAGAAGCAATGTGGCAGCGATCATTCCGGATAATCTGCTTTTACCTCCAGAATTAATATTAACCAAGGTTCTTATTGTAGCACCGGCACCAGGGATTCCTCCAAAAATGGAAGAAACACTGTTGCCTATTCCTTGTCCAACCAATTCCTTATTTGGCTTGTGTTTTGTTTTCGTCACATTGTCAGCAACCACGGATGTCAGCAAAGAATCTATTGACCCTAGCAACGCTAATGTTAAGGCCGCGAATATAAAGGGCGTAAATTGTCCTGCGCTAAATTCCGTAAACATATCCAGACGGGGCAAAGGCCATTCACTTGTTATTTGTTCAATGGGCTGATAACTCAAATTCATTGCCATTGCCGCACCGGATACAATTAGCAGTGCCACAAGAGTGCTTGGTACGGCCTTCGTAATTCGTTTAAAGCCATAAATGATTAAAATGGTGAACAAAGCCAAAGCCAATTCAGTATAATTAATATGTTTGAAAGCGCGAGGTAGTGATCGCATTGCTCCAACGACTCCGGATGAGTTTGCTTTGGCTTGGGAAACGCACTCCAGATATACTTGATGTCGGCTAATCAAGTCTATTCTCTCTTCCATCGAACGAAGATCTTCAAGGACCAATATGCCTTCATTAACTTCATCTCTCAAAATTCCATTCAATATTTTCACCTCGGCATGAGGCTTGAAAGAATTCACAAATTCTTCGTCTTCAGCAGGATAATATCCAACCACCGGATTAATTTGAGTTAATAGAATAATTACTCCGATGGCTGTCATAAATCCCGAGACGACCGGATAGGGAATATACTTGATGTACTTTCCAAATTTCAATAATCCCAGACCAATCTGCATCAGTCCGGCCAATAGAAAAATGATCAAGATGGCGGGTGTAGCCTTTTCTAAATCTCCACCATTTATAGAAACAATCCCGGCGATAACTCCCATTGACACTGCAGTCATCGGCGCAGTAGGGCCGGATATTTGAGTCGGTGTCCCGCCAAATAGAGCAGCAAAAAAACCGACAAAAATCGCACCGATAAGTCCGGCAGTAGCACCAAGTCCGGAGGAAACACCAAATGCCAGACCCAATGGCAAAGCAACAATTCCGGCTGTTAGCCCGCCCATCAAGTCTCCCTTAAAATTTTTAAAATCGAATTTCATTTTTTATTCCCGATGCAGACTTATAAATAGCCATCAAAAATTATCCAATTAATACTTTGCGAGTAAAGTGACTGACGATATAACATCTAATAGGCTGAAGATACCAATTTAAATAAACTACAAAACTGTGGATTTTGGAAATTCAAGAATGCTCTTGTCTTCCGCTTCGTTGAGAAGTTCTTACGATTAAGTATATTAGAATTAAACTCAGTTCTCGATGCAGAAAAAAAAGTATGATCCGTATTATTGGGCTGCGTTCGTACTCGTAGAGTAGAACAAAGTCACGCAGCAGGCGTGGCAGCATTTGTATTAGTTGAGTGAGCTACGGGCAGAAAAAATGTACAAATTAATAACGGTTGTAAAATATTTAAAGACTAGCGCTTTTTAGCATGTGCCGCTTTCATATTGATTGAATAAGGTCATATTTATGAATAACATATTTAAGAATAGATTTAAACATATAGCGGTCCTGACCAATCCCTCTCAGGCGGAGAGCGTATGGGCAGCAGTTGTACTTGTCGAATGGTGAAAACATTGACCATATTGTTTTTGCTTCCTGTTTTAGGTCTCTCTCAGATAACCCCTGAACAAGAAGCTCAAATCGACTCTTTAAAAGATGTTATTAAAACCGCAAAGCATGACACGACCATTATCAATGCGTGGACGGCCTGGGATAATATCATCTGGATTTCAGATTCCGAACTTGATTTTGAATTAAATGAAAAGATTGAAGAGTTATGCAAAAAGAACCTCAAAGGAAGAGTTTCGAAAAAAGAGAGAAAATTCTATTTAAAATCACAGGGATCTGCATTGAATGTTATGGGAATCTATTATAAGAATCGTGGTGATTATGATCGGGCCATTGAACATTATACTTCTTGTTTAACCATTATGGAACACATCGGGGATAAAAAGGGAATTGCCAATTCCTTAAATAATATCGGACTTATTTACAGAGAACAAGGAAACTACGCCAAGGCGATTGAGTACTATACTGTCTGTTTGACTATGATGGAAGAAATTGAGGATAAAAAGGGAATTGCCACTTCATTGGGTAATATCGGCTCTATTTATTGGGATCAAGGTGATAACTCAGTTGGCATCGACTATTTTACTCAAGCTTTAAGCATTTACGAAGAAATGGAGGATAAGAAGGGAACTGCATTATCGTTAAATAACATAGGGAGTATTTATTTTAATCAGCAGGATTATGATCTGGCCATGGATTATTTTACGCGTAGTTTAACTATCAGCGAAGAAATAGGTGATAAATGGCGGATTGCCAATTCACTCAATAATATAGGCGTTATTCACATGGATCAAGGCGATCACGACATTGCTATTGACTATTATACCCGGAGTTTATCGATCAAAGAAGAAATAGGAGACAAGAGCGGAATGGCTATGTCGCTAAATAACATCGGAGGTATGTATCATAAACAAGGCAATTATAGTAGTGCTTTGGTTTATAGTCACCGTGCACTAAGTATAGCACAAGAGATTGGTGTTGCCGTACCAACCAGAAGCTCTGCGAGTACATTGTATGTGGTATACAAAACCACTGGTAAGTACAAACAGGCTTTAGAAATGTATGAGCTGTTTATAGCAACAAAGGATAGTTTGGATAGCGAAGTCAACCATAAAGAGGTCATCCGCCATAAGTTCAAATATGAATATGAAAAGCAAGCCGCCGCTGATAGTATTAGGGCCGTGGAAGCCGTAAAAGTAAAAAATGCTGAACTGACCGCTGAAAAAGCAGAAAATAAACAACATAAACAATTAGCTTATTTTCTTTATGCCGGGCTTGGCCTGACTCTTTTTTTTGGAGGATTTATTTTCAACCGATTTCGTGTAACGCATAAGCAGAAGGGCATCATCGAAGAGCAGAAAGAAGTTGTTGAGGTAGCACATCAGGAAATCAAGGCCAGCATTGATTACGCCAAACGTATTCAAAAGGGTTTACTACCAAGTGAAGGACTTGTCAAGGAACATCTGAAAGATTCCTTCATATTTTATAAACCCAAAGATGTTGTAGCCGGAGATTTTTATTGGATCGAACAAATTGAAGGTAACATTCTTTTGGCAGCGGCCGATTGCACGGGTCATGGTGTTCCCGGAGCAATGGTCAGCATAATATGCAGCGGTGCACTTCATCAATGCGTTAGAGAATATCAACTAAGCGATCCCGGTCAAATTCTGGACAAAACCAGGGAGATTGTGATTGATAAATTTGCCCAGTCGAATCAAGATGTAAAGGACGGAATGGACATAGCGCTCGTTTCCCTCCGACAGGCTCAGGGCGCAGTCGCTCAGAAAAGAAACAAGTATGAGGAAAATCTTTATTCTGATTCTTATTCTCATTCTCTGCAATATGCAGGTGCCCACAATCCTTTGTGGATCATTCGAAAAGGAACTGGAGAAATCGAAGAAATTAAAGCGAATAAACAACCAATAGGAAAGTTCGATAATCCTCAACCTTATGATACCCACTCGGTTGATTTGGAGTCCGGTGATTCTATTTATATCTTCTCAGATGGATTTGCCGACCAATTTGGAGGAGAGAAGGGCAAGAAATTCAAGGCAAGATCAATGCGGAAGCTCTTTCTAAGTATGCAGGATTTATCAATGCAAGAGCAGAAAATTCGAATTCATAAAGTATTCGAAAATTGGCGGGGTGAATTGGAACAAGTCGATGATGTTTGTGTTATAGGTTTAAGAGTGTAAAATGTTTCGGGATTGTTTCGGTGTGGCAGGGAGAACATCCTGCATGGTTCTCCTCTGATGCGTTTCGACACAAGGGTTCATTCTATTCAGACCGTGATTTTGTCTTTGAAAGCCCCGTTGTTTTCCGCCTCGCAGTAGCCGTGTAACATATTTAAGAATAGATTTAAATATCCTTAACTCACTCTCTCAGATTCTTTAGACAGACCACTCCAATGAATAAATGAAATTTAGATCAAATTCATCAAGTGCAGAAAAGAAAAAAACGAACTGACAGCATTTACCATCGGCCCGTTTTAAAGTTGTTATAATGTCTATTATTTACTCTCCTCTGGCATTAACACAGTAATGATCACATTCTCCGCAATAAATTGTTTCGCAGCCTTCTGAACATCTTCGCCACTAAGGCCATCAATGTTCTTGTCAGCGCTATTCAATTTGGTTAAATCTTCGCTGTAATAGATCAATTTGTACAGCTCTGAAGCCCAATATTCGTTCTTCTTAAGGTTTTCCTTCAATTCCAATTTTTGCGCTTCTTTAATTTTGGCCAAATCCTTTTCTTCCGGACCATTTTCTATCAATTTGTTCAATTCTTCCAGGGCTGCCTTTTTAAGCTTATCAACATTTTCCGGTCCACAGGGAAAAGAGATTGTAAAATTGTAAACGCCCGTTGGTAACTTGGACACCCAACCTCTTGCACCTACACCATATACTCCACTCTCATCTTCACGCAGGTTTTCAATCAACTTAATACTTAGAATTTCACCCACGCATTTCAAGTAATAGGCTTGTTTGGAATCATAAGCGGCCTCAGTTCTAAACGTAATTTCCACGCTGCTTTTAGGGTCTGTTCCTTTATAAAAAGTGAATTCGTTCTTTCCCTTCAAGTGCTCATAATCATGCTTAACAAATGCCTCTTCTCTCCCTGTTGAAGGCAAGGCGGCCAGGTACTTTTTGGAAAGTTCAACGATTTCATCTTCATCCAAAGAACCAATAAAGAGAAAAGTAAAATCACCGGCATCAGCAAAACGATCCTGATAAAAATCATACGCCATGTCGTAATCTTGAATCTCAAATTCTTCCTTAGTTGGAATTGCGTTGCTAAATCTCGGATTATTCTTTTCGGTCACCTTGGCTTTTTCATTCATATACCAGTATTGTGGTGTGTTCAGTAAATTCCCCAAAAAGGCGGTTTGCTTATCTACATAAGCCTGGTAAGCTTCTTTATCTTTGTTTAGAGCCGTGAAGTTTAGGTAAATGAGCTGGAACATAATCTCGATGTCGCTATTCACGGACTTTCCCCAAAAACCTTCATAGTTTGAAGAAATGAACGGTGAGGCCCAAACCTCTTTTCCTGCCATAATTTTCGTCATATCATTTTGAGAAAAACCATTTAGACCGGCCTCGGATAATCCATCCAGCGCCAAATTCACCTTCTTATAATCGTCGGCTGAGGTTACAAGAGAGGTGCCGCCCGGGCTATAGCCTCGAAGTAAAATTTCATTGTCGCTATAGTCTGTTTTTTTATAATATACTGTTACGCCATTCGACATAACCATTTTTGTCATAGCCAGGGCGTCGATTTTTT
>CAZCAD010000017.1:0-10030 GCA_964496525.1 uncultured Flavobacteriales bacterium
GGAGATAATCTGAGTGATTCAACACAGGCATTCCCGTTTGAACCGGCGACTGCGGCTAACTGGAATAAAGTGACCGTGACCAATATCAACGATCCTTATTATGTAGATAACTTCAGGTACAAGTTCGTATTTGAAAATGATGGAGGGAACAACATTTATATCGATAATATTAATCTATATCCCGCTTCAATGACCGACTTGGTTGAACCTGATGTCCTAACGCATCTTTCAGTTTATCCGAATCCTGCGTCGGATCAGGTTTCAGTTGAATTATTTTCATTGGATGGACAAGATTATCTGATCGAGTTGTACTCGACACTGGGACAAAAAATTGCAACTCTTTATAATGGACAATTTACGAAGGGCTTTCAAACCGTAAATTATTCAACGGCGCATTTGCCGAAAGGAGTTTATGTAATAAAAGTTGCGACTGCAGGAAATCTGCGGTCAATTAAATTGATTAAAGAATAAAGAAACACCAAAAAACTAAGAACCATGAAACACCTTTTACTTACCGGACTTTGCGCATTATCTGCGATAGGGTTTGCACAAACATCTGAAACTCCAAGTGGCGCCGAATTGGCTGAACCGTCCTTTTGTGGACACACAGAAGCGCAAGAAAGATTATTTGAGCTTCATCCTGAATATAAAGAAGCGTTTATTGCCGAACAAGCGACTTTTCAAAATCAATCTGATGCAGATTGGGAAGTTTATAGCGAAGGAGAACGAGCGACAAAGACCGTGACCATTGTATTTCACGTGGTGCATCTGGGAGGAGACGAGAACATATCGGACGATCAGATTTATGATGGGATTGTTCAACTGAACGCCGACTTTTCTGAAACTAATGTTGATCTCGGATCGACGATCGCGGCTTTTTCAGGAATTACCGGAAATACAGATTTCAACTTTGTATTGGCAAAGAAAGACCCATGGGGCAATTGTCATTCGGGAATTACAAGAACATATTCTTCAACAACTTATGATGTTGGAATGGGAGCTTCATCTCACCCGATAGTTGAGGCCGTAAGAGCACAACACGGAACATGGCCCCAAAATAGATACATGAACGTATTTGTTTGTATCGATCCTGCAGGAGCTGCCGGATATACTTTCAAACCTGCGGGTTGGATTCCAATTACGGATATGTACGCCGGAATTTTTATACGACATACTTATGTAGGTGTTATTGGAACGTCCAGTGCGGGAAAACGACACACTTTATCACACGAGGCAGGTCACTGGTTTAATTTAAATCATACATGGGGCGGATCCAACAGTCCCGGCGATCCCACTAACTGCACCATAAACGATGGAGTTAGTGATACACCAAATACGATCGGCTGGAGCTCATGTAATTTAGCAGGAACGTCGTGCAGTAGTTTGGACAACGTTCAAAATATTATGGAGTATTCTTATTGCTCAACGATGTTTACCGATGGTCAGGCTTCAAGAATGAACACGGCGATCAATTCAAACACTGCCGACCGAGACAATTTATGGACAGCATCTACTTTGGCCTCGACAGGTGCTGACGGCCCCGGAGTGCTTTGTGAGGCATTATTCAGTTCTGACGAAACGGTAATCTGCGCCGGTCAGGACATTAACTATTCAGATGAGTCTTTCTTTAATGTTACAGGGTGGACGTGGAGCTTTGAAGGAGGAACTCCGGCATCATCCACTGTCGAAAATCCTACTGTGACGTATAACACGGGCGGAACATATAATGTGACGCTTACCGTAACGGACGGTAGCGGATTCGAAACGCTGACTTTAACGGATTATGTGACAGTTCTTAACGATCCGGGCGGTCCACTTCCGTATTCTGAAGGATTTGAGACACTGGCAAATATAGAGGACGATCAACGTTTCTTTTTATGGAATGAAAATGGCAATGACCAATGGACTATCACTTCTACAGCTTCGGCTTCAGGAAGTAAATCTGCCTGGCTCAACAATTATGGAAATTTCGACGGAACGATTGATGAACTTATTTCCGGGCCAATTGACCTGAGTACCGTTGATCCGGCTGATGACTTTATTTTCAGCTTTGATTATGCTTATATCAAACGATCTGCTAGTAATAATGAACTTTTAAAAGTCTACATATCTAAAGATTGTGGGACTACCTGGGCGCTTCGATTGAATTTGGACAGTGATGATATGACAACTCTGGCCAACTCAAGTTCCTGGACTCCTGATTCGGCTGATGAATGGACGAATGAGATTATTACGACAGTTACAAATTCATATTACGTCTCCAACTTCATGTATAAATTCCAATTCACAAATGATAATGGGAACAACGTTTACCTTGACAACATCAATCTGTATCCTGCATCCATGACTCTTTTACCTGAGGGTGACAACAGTCATACCTTATCGGTTTATCCGAACCCTACTTCGAACAACGTAACGGTAGAAATCAAAACTGCGAATGCAGATGACTATACGATTGAATTGTATAATGCTCTTGGTGCCAGGATTTCGACAATCTATTCCGGTTCTCTTTCAGTTGGTCTGAATAAATTCGAATATTCTACAGACGCTCTTGCTAAAGGAGTATACGTTATCAAAGTAGGAAGTCAAGGCAACTACGAGACGCTGAAGTTAATTAAGGAGTAATATAGGTCTCGATGAAAAGTTTTCTTCTCTCAGTCACATTTATTTTACTGAGCGCATCGCTGAACGCTCAGGAACAGGATTGCGGTACCGATGAGTACATGCAAGAAAAGTACATGGCGGACCCATCTTTAAAAGCACAGATACAGGAGTATATGCTAAGACGAAGTCTTAATCCGACTTCGACTTTAGGTGGTGACAGAGCTGCCAACGGAATTATTCCTTGTGTCGTGCACATCCTTCATGATAACGGACCGGGCAATCTTTCAATGGCACAGATTGAATCCGCCATTGATATGTTGAATGAGGATTTTGGATTAATGAATCCCGATTTACCTGACGTGCGCAATACTGCCGAGGCTCCATTTTTACCCGTAGCGGCTGATATAGAAATCACTTTTGAGCTGGCCAGAATCGATCCGAATGGTGACTGCACGAATGGCGTTCAGAGACGATATAGTCCGTCAGCTGCCTATGACGCAAACGACAACGTTAAGTTTTGGTCAAGCGGTGGATTGGATGCATGGCCTTGCGATGAGTACATGAATATTTGGGTTGCTAATACCGTTACAAGCAGCGGAGGCAGTGCGCTGAATGGCTACGCTCAATTTCCCTATGGTGGCTGTGACAATACCTATGGAATAGTTATACGTAATGGCGTGTTTGGTAATGTTGGAACCGGAAGCGGTGGTCGAACGCTTTCACACGAAGTGGGTCATTGTCTTGGACTTTTTCATACGTTTCAGGACGGCTGTCACACATCAAACTGTAATGCAAACGGCGACTATGTATGCGATACACCACCGGTGGATGGACCACAATGGTCATGTGTTACTACACAAAATACATGCACGAGTGTTCCATCTGGAGATTTTTACGGCTTCGATGCCTGGGATCAATTCGAGAATCTGATGAGTTACAGTCCTTGTAGGATGATGTTATCTCAAGGTCAAAAAAACTTAATGGAATACAATTTGGGTGATATCTGGTTCTTGGGCAATTTAACCTCCACATTCAATGCGACCCAAACCGGAGTCGATGTTCCCGGCGTAGCATGTGCAGCAGACTTTTTCGTTGACGAAAGCATTATTTGCGCCGGAAATTCAGTGAGTTTTACTGATAATTCGTACCACAACATTACTTCATGGATTTGGACATTTGAGGGAGGAGTTCCGGCAACTTCCACGGATCAGAATCCGATAGTTACTTATAGTGCGGGAGGAGTCTATTCTGTGACGCTTCAAGTCTCTGATGGTACCTTAACAGCAGAATCTATTTTTGACGATTATATTTTTGTTTTGGCAGATCCGGGTCAGGCTCTCCCTTATAAAGAAGGATTTGAAACCTTAACTCTGTTTCCTGACAATCAATCATTTATAGTTGAGGATGAGAATGCCGACGATGCCTGGGAGCTGACCACAGGGGTTGCTTGTTTCGGAAATACCTGTGCCTGGCTTAATAATTACGGAAACATCGACGGCACTTCGGATGCATTCATTTCAGGACCAATTGACCTAAGTGGAGTTGATGCTGCTGATCCAATTGTATTTGATTTTGTGTACGCCTATAAAAGAAGGTTCAGTACGAATATAGAAGAACTTAGGTTCTACATTTCAAAAGACTGTGGAGAAACCTGGGCGCTTCGCAAACTAATTAAAGGAGATGAGCTTGGGCCTGAACAATTATCTTCGCCTTATGAGCCTGTTTCAACTGCCGAGTGGATTCAAGTGAATGTAACAAACATCAATTCGCCCTATTACGTTTCTAATTTCATGTTCAAATTTGAATTCACGAATGACTTTGGAAACAACATCTACATTGATAATATCAATTTGTATCCTGAATCTATGACCGGCTTGGGTCATCTGGATGTAAACAAGGAAATTGCGATTTATCCAAATCCAACCACTGATGGGTTTCAGATCATTATAGATGTCCAAAACGATTCTGATTACGAAATAACACTAATCGATAATCTGGGACAAAGCGTTAGAGCGTTATACAGCGCTGATTTGTCCGCCGGAACGAATAAGCTTGACTTTTCACTGAGTGGCTTGCCCGTTGGTTCGTATATCATTCGTATCAAGAGCGATTTCGATCAGTCCTCTTATCGTATTGTTAAGCAATAGCAGACGATTTTTGTATCTACGCCATTTCTGCCAATGAGACAGATTATTTTAATATTTCTGACGATTACGCTGGCAACTGGATTTTCTACCGGTCTATGCGCTCAAAAAGGCCTTAAGGTTGCATACGCATCTTCGACGATATTAGAAAGTAGATTTGTAGAAGAACATGGTGCCAACCATATAACGAATTACGAGTTCTATTTTAAGTTGAAATCTCATTGTATAATTGATAGTATTCTTATACATCGATCGATGGTCAGGATGACCTCTTTTGATAGTGAAACGAATCAACAGATTCTAGTCAGAATTAACGAGACATACAGTGGTGCTGATGGAGAGCAGGCTATAAATTCATCATTAGGACGTTTTACAGAGCTGCCTAAGGAATCCAATTTATTAGACGTTAAGGTGAATATCGAACGAGATGTCGCAACTGTATATTACCGCTATAAATCAGAGCCATATAGCTTTCTTATACTCCATTTCGATTGGTTTGAACATAAGGTAGGAAAATAGAAGGGGTAAAACTAAAAAAACCTGACTTCAAAAAGAAATCAAGGTCATCAAGATCATTTTAAATTATCGTTTACTTACCGTCGTCGTCCATGTCTTCGTCATCATCCGGATCGGTGATAATATCATCATCTTCGTCATCGAGATCATCATCGTCGTCCGGATCCGTGATCGTAGGATCATCCAATAGATCATCGTCTCCTCCTCCACGCATGTTGTAATTGTAATCTTCATCCGCCAGCGCAAATGGATCATCCATATCCACTTTCTGAACCTGAGACTTTTCACACGACTGGATCGCTAAGAAGAAAGCGAAAATCATCGATATGTAAACTAACTTTTTCATTACTCACCACGGCACGACACACCCACTAACGAGGTAGCTCTAGCCTATTGCTATCAAATATACATACAAAAAGGGGGATTACCAAACTTTTTTTTCAGTATTTTTCGGCAATTTTATACATCTTCATCCTCAGCAAACTCTCGGCTTAAGCCCATTTTAATGATGACTTTTGTGCCTTTGGTTACACCTTCCTCCGAATTTAACTGAAACGGTCCAATTATCAAAAGATTCTCTCCCGTCAATTTTCGCAGTAATTCTATACGTCTATTCGTGATTTCCATCCCTTTTGACTCATGATCGCCGGACAAAGTTACATCCTTGTTAATCAGGCTGTTATCTATTCCTATTCCGTTGTCAACTACCTCAAAAACTACCTCATCGTACTCTTGGTAAATGATTACCTTTATCAGACCTCCTCCTTCTTTTGGCAAAACCCCGTGAATAATGCTGTTTTCTACAAATGGCTGCAAAATCATTGAAGGAATTTCGACCTCTTCAGCATCCATGTCTTCTGAAATCTCAATTTCGTAGTCAAACTTGTCATGAAAACGCATTTTTTCCAGTGAAAGGTACAGTTCTATGCGTTCTACCTCCTCCTGGAGCGTAACGATAAAGTTATTCGATGTAGAGCTGTCAAGGTTTTTCCGAATTAATTTGGCAAAGTTTGATAGGTATTTATTTGCCGAAAGTTTGTCTGAACTATTAATGAAATACTGTATTGAGTTCAGTGAATTAAAGATGAAATGCCTATTCATACTGGCGTTTAGCGCTCTTTGTTCTAAAAATAAGAGGCGATTCTTAAAGCTGAGACGCTCATTTTCCTGTTTTTGCTTTATTGCGCGAATTCTCACCTGAAACACTGATACGATTAACCCTCCTACTAATAACCCAATCAAAATGTAAAACCACCAACTTCGCCAAAAGGGAGGTAATACTACAATCTTAATGCTTTGAATATCAGACCATTCTGTATTTTTATTGGCTGCTTTTACCTCAAAATCGTAGATTCCGGGAGCAATTCCTGAATAGGTAGCATAATTCGTTGATGAAATCGGAGACCATTCGTCCTCCTCAGTTGAAGCTAATCTATAGCTGTATTTCACAGCTTCCGGATCTTTCATGCTAATCCCAATAAAATCGAAGGTGACATGATTTTTGCTGTATGGCAATGTTATTTCTTTAGGAACGCCTGTAATACTGTCTATAACTATCTCATAATCAGTGTATATAAACTTTTCTGTAAACAGTCTGATGCCGGTAAAATGCAAATTCGGCCTTTTAAGGTCGAAAAGCGCATCATTTAATGAAGGATCAATCCGTACAAGTCCCTTTGAAGTCCCTACCCATATACGATGCAAGTGATCTTCGTACAGCGCATTTTGGTTTCCTTCCAGGTCTACAAGCCCTTCTGCCAGTGTATAATGCTTCGTATCGTAGTCATAGGTCTCCGCATCCTTAACATTGAGCAGATAAACGCCATTATAGGTCGAAATCCAAATATTTCCGACGTGATCTTCTATTATAGCCACAATGTTTTTGGATCTGAAAAATTCATTTTTATCTAACTCAAAAGGTCGAATCCAGTCTTTATTTGATTTCAAAAAGAGACCAAATTCAGTCCCTATCCAAAGATTATTATTCCGATCCGCACAAAGGGTCTGAACATTATTTTCCGCTAAGAGTACTTGGCGAAAGTTAAAATTTCGTTCTGATAACTTGCATTCGAAAAGCCCGCTATTCGCTCCAACATACATATAGTGATCCGTCGAAACTATTTTATTGATGTCCAGGTTTACCGAAGACATAATCTGCTGTGAATTGTCTCCCAATATTTCATAGATTCCATCAACTCCTCCTGCCAGAAGGTCTGTTGTTGACAAAAAGTGAAGCGCACGACTCTTCGAATCAACACCTGTACTTTGAACAATTGTGTCCGTCTCACTAAGTTCAATAAAATCCACACCATTCTGCGTAGCTAAATAGTACCGTTGATCATCAGAAACCGCAACCCCCCAGACTCTCGTATGCCTAAGTCCATTAGCTGAACCCAGGTAGGTAAATCCACCATCGGGCCGTTGAATTGTCACGCCGGCATTGTAAGTGCCAAATACATAAGTGCAATCTCTGGCCTGAGTAATCGAAATAACCAATTCACTGCTCAATCCATCTTCAACATGGTAGGAAACAAGTGATTTACCTGAAAATTTGAAAAGGCCACTTCCATCAGTTCCAAGCCAGACATTCCTTTCACTATCCACGTAAGAACATCTTACCAATTCATTGATTAAACCACTCTCATTGTTGTAATGAAAGCTCCCATTTTTTGTAATCTCGATGACACCTCCACCTCTGCTGCTTCCTAAAATTATACTGGTATCCGCATAAATGGACCTAAAACTTGAAGATAAATCAGTATAGTTTTCCGTCGATTTCGCGGAGAAATTATAAGTGACGATCCCGTTTCTTATTGTCGAAACAAATAAAGTCCCATTCACAAAACTGAGATCACTGATATTTGCTGAATCAAGAATATCATGGCTAAAATTCTCATATGCCTTGCCCCGCCATATCAGTAGGCCGTGATTTGTTCCACAATACAATGCAGTGTCATTGATATTAACCATCTCTCTAATTTTAGGTTTTTGGCCATTCGAATCTTCAAGCTTATTCAACTTTTGATTCTTTAAAACAAAAATTCCTGAATCGGAAGCGACGTAAACCGAATTCTGATAATAAACCAGGCTATTTATCCGTAGATCAATTTCTGTTTTATCATCACGAAAAAAATATGACTTGAACCTGTCATTAGAATTTTGAAACTCGCCAATTCCCTTTTGTGTGGCAACCCACAATCGACCATCAGGAGCGAGATATAAGTTTTCAATTTTATTGTCGGGAAGTCCTTCATTTACCGAGTAATTTTGAAATTTTATCCCATCAAAGCGACTCAAACCGGATTGAGTTCCCACCCAGATATAGCCCAGTTCATCTTGACAGATATCAATGACTTGAGATGAGGCCAATCCTTTCTCAACAGAATAGTTGATAAAACTATATTGCTGGGCCTGTAACTGAACACAAAACAGGCTAAACAGGCTGACGAGAAGATGCTTCACTAAAGCGCTTTTAACGTTTTGACAAAGGTTGAAACTCTGTTTCTGGCAACCGGAAGAAGCTTTCCATTTTTAAGTATTACAAAATGACCATCCTCATTTAAATATTCCTTCAGAAAATCCAAATTAATAATGTGGGATTTATGAACTCGATAAAAGAACGTCGGATTTAGAATGCCTTCATAAATTTTGAGCGTTCGAGTGTCCAGATAACGTGTGCCATCTACAAAATACAAAACTGTACAGTTTCCGGATGCTTCCAGATACATGATGTCATGGATGTCGATCAACTTTATTCCTTTCGTATGACTAATCGCAACTTTATTTCCATAACCCTGCGTCTTCATAGAGTTTGACAGGTTCTGGATAGATTCAAAATACGTTTCGAAGTTGGATGGATACTGGGCGAATGTCGTTTTTGACTCAATAATTTTATCTACGGCCATTTTTAGATCGTCAACGTCGATCGGCTTCAACACATAATGTATTGCATTAGCGTTAAATGCCCGAAGTGCATAGTCTTTAAAAGCTGTTACAAACACAACCAGAAAATTCCTGTTTTCTATTGTTTCGAGCAGGTCAAAACCCTCAGAACCACTGGGCATTCGAATGTCTAAGAAAACTACATCAGGTTTTTGAGTTTCTATCTTTTCTTTCGCATCGATTACGTTACCTGCATCATCGATAACGTCAATTTCCTCACAATATTCATTGAGAAGCATCGTCAGGTTCTTGCGAGCCAAATCCTCATCGTCTACTACAATAGCTTTTAACTTCATTGGATCAATTTTTATTATCCTCGAACTAAATGATTTGCAATTTATTCATATTCAGGATTATACAGCGACTATTTAGGCCCCGTAAAATACCTTAATAGCTTGTCTGCCAGGGATATCACGAGAAAAAGAGCAATCTGCTCACCTTAAATATAGAAATAGTTTAGAATTGAAAAAAACCATTGAATCTTAATTTGATACATTTCAGTAAAAAGATATTGCGTTATGATTTTTTAACCAAGGTATGTCCGGTCTTTTGCTCTAAATTGCATACACGAAATCTCTATCTTATGCTTATGACACAAACTTTACCATTAATTACAGTAAACAGAATTTGGATTTTTAGCGATAACGGCAATTAAAAATTTAAATTTTTGTGCAAATAAAAAAAGGCGCCCTTAATTGGTCGTCTTTTTTATTAAAATAATTAGATACCACCACCGGTAGATTTCTTTCCTTCGGTAGTCGTTGTTTTACCACCTGTCGTTTTTCCTCCAGTCGTGGTCGTCTTGCCCCCTGTAGTTTTTCCTC
>CAZCAD010000017.1:10051-10863 GCA_964496525.1 uncultured Flavobacteriales bacterium
GTAGTATTTCTTTTTGCACCTGTCGTTTTTCCTCCAGTCGTGGTCGTCTTGCCCCCTGTAGTTTTTCCTCCGGTTGTAGTGGTCTTACCACCCATAGTTTTACCTCCGGTGGTGGTCTTACCGCCTGTAGTTTTTCCGCCTGTAGTTGTCGTCTTGCCACCGGTAGATTTCTTTCCTCCGGTGGTTGTTGTTTTGCCACCGGTTGTTTTGCTGCCGGTATTGTCTGTTTTACCTCCACCGGTGCTAATTCCTCCACCGGGTTTAGTGACCTTTGGCTTATAGGTAATCGAACACGTCTTGCTTGCCGATTTCGTCCCGTTTTTTGCGGTCACTTGGATCGAATTGGCACCGGAGCGTAATTTGAGTACTGCCGTTACCTGTTTACTGGATGTACTATAAGAGAAACTACTTACCGTCGCTCCATTTAGCTTTAGGGTAATATTAGATCGTGACTTAACATTTGTAACTCGAGCTTTGAATGTAAAAGTCGGACTTTGAACTGTTGATGCTGATCTTGTCGGGGCAACTAATGTTACCACGGGTGTTAATACTGAACCGCCGTCCTTAGATCCTCCGCCTGTCTGAATTCCAGTACTTTTTTTGTAAGTAATAACATAATCACGACTTGCCTTTTGCGTCCCATTAACTGCAGACAACTTAATATTGTTGGTGCCTTCTTTTAGCTTTAAGACCGCCGTGACATATTTGCTGCCGGTACTATAGGAAAAGGCGCTGACCTTCATGCCATTTAACAGCATTGTTAGATTTGATTTACTCGGAATATTGGTGACCTTCGCTTTAAATGTATAGGT
>CAZCAD010000017.1:10873-16893 GCA_964496525.1 uncultured Flavobacteriales bacterium
CGCGCTTACACTAATAGTGGTTCTGGCCGGCGCAACATTAGTTATTACAGGGCTCTTAGCTGATAAACCGCCCGTGCTGGATTTTTTATAAGTGATGACGTAAGATCTGCTTACATCCTTTGTCCCAGCTTTTGCCGTTAATTTAATGTTGTTCGCACCTTCTTTGAGTTTTAGAACTGCTGTCATACCTCCGCCGGAAGTACTAAAAGTGTAGGCAGTTGTTTTAACTCCATTCACTAATAAAGTTAAATCTGACTTGGACGCTACATTACTGATCTTCGCTTTGAACGTATAGGTTGCTGAACTCACCGTTACTGTTGTTCCTGAAGGCGCAACATTTGTTATTACCGGAGTTTGAGTCGACAAACCGCCGGTGTTTGGTTTTTTATAATTAATAACGTAGTCCCTGCTCACATTTTTTGTTCCACTCTTAGCCGTTAACTTAACCTTATTCGCTCCCTCTTTGAGTTTTAAAAATGCCGATAGCGTGTTGCTCGTTCCGCTATAAGTGAAGACAGTGATCTTAACGCCATTTAGCAGTAGAGATAAATCTGATTTGGATGCCACATTCGTAATTTTGGCTTTGAAATTATAGGTCGCTGAGTTAACCGTTACGGTAGCTCCTGAAGGTGCTACATTTGTAATCTTGGCGGTTGAGCTGAGGCCACCGTCATCCACGATACCCCCTTTAAGTGTGTTCGTGATAATAAATGTAAGGTCCTCCCCGCTACAATCGTTTGCAAAAGAGATGACAACCGTATTTTCTCCTTTTTCAAGTGGCATCTTCTTTCTCTCAAACATTCCGCTGGACTCATTAAAGCTATAATCCATCACTACTCCATTCAAGGTGACATTCTTAAAATCGGCAGCTTTCGCATTACTGAATTTTATTTTCAAATAATAAGTCGCTTCAGCCACAGATGCACTTTTACCATTTGGCAAAATGTAGTTGTAAGTGATTGGATCACAGTCATCAGCCGCTTCATAATTTATCGTAAACGTTAATGACTCTGAGCTACAGGCGTTCGAGAAGAAAATGACAATTGTATTTTCGCCGTCTTTTAATGGCATATCCTTTTTCTCAAACATTCCACTGGACTCGCTGAAAGTGTAGTCCATTGGACCTCCATTCAATGTAACACTCACGAAATCGTCAGCAGTAGCATTGTTGAACTTCACTTTTAAGTAATAGGTAGCGGTCGCCACAATCGCGCTATTACCGTTTGGTAAAATGTAGTTGTACGTAATTGGATCACAAGGGGGAAGTGGCGGATCGTACTCGATGCCATATATGACTGTTTCAGTGCTACATCCATTATCTCCTATTACTATAACCTCGTTTGTACCAACTGCCAACGTAAGATTTGCAGTCACTGTTCCGGCGAAGAATGTGAATGGCACGCTTGTACCGTTTTGAGTTAATGTAACCTGGCTACTTGTTACATCGTTCATCTTAATTTTTAAGACATATCCTTCAGCGTCCGTTGTTGCCGAAAGCGCCGTTGGAGTTAACAAAGTATGCGTTACCTCGTCGCATGGAGTGTCATAATTGATCGTATATGTCGCGGCACTTGAACTTGACTGACATCCGCTGGCTTCTACTTTAACAGTATTATCTCCGTCAACCAAAGTCATTGATGAGGTGGCAGTAAAGGTTGCGGAATTCCAATCAAAGTCGACCACCGTTCCATTCAGCATAATAACCACATCCTCCTTGTTCTCAACATTTAGAATAGTCGCTGAGAATGCATACGGATTTTCAGTTACTGAAGGTCCACTGTTCAAGGCGATCGCAGGCGCAGAGCATGGAATATATTCAAGTTGATAAATTACGTACTCGTCGCTACAGGCATTCTTAAATGAAACATAAACTTCATTTGTCCCGGAATTCAAGTTCAGGTCTGCAATCGTGATGATATTACTCTCAAAGGTGAATGGAACACCAGCTCCATTTAGTGAAGCAGTAATATCACTTGAGCTTTCAATATTTGTAGTGCTCAGCGTTATCGTAACAGGGGTTTCTTCTAAAACTGCAGTAGTACTATTTGGAGAAACCAAACTGTAGGTAAGTGCTTCGCAAGGAATTTCATAAAGAACACTGATGCCTTCGGTTGCTTTATCGCATCCGTTGACAGTTATCTCAATACTATTTGTTCCTTCAACTAATGTCAGAGTTGCAGCTAGGGCTCCCGAAACGAATGTGAATGGCACAGAAGAACCATTCAGATTCACGATAATATCAGATAATTTTTCGACATTCTCCAGTGTTCCTTCCAATCCATAGGTAGCCGTTGCACTTGACGCTGAATTCATGCTCAGATTAATTACGGGAGTACTACATGTCTCATGATTGATGGTGTAGGTGATCGTCTCGCTACTACAATCATTCGATGCAGTAACAATCACAGTATTGATTCCATCTTTCAATATGATCCCCGAAATAGATACCAAATTAGAAGCGTATGTAAATGGATTATCAGCACCATTTACGGTCACTTTGATATTATCCTTTGTCGTATTTTGGATGATGAGATCGATCGAATATGTATCTTCTGCGACAGCCACTGTAGTTGTTGATGGGGTACCCAGACTGTAGACAATCGGTTCACACGGAACCACATAGGACAAGGAGGCGTTAGCACTTTTCGTCTCGCATCCATTTGCAGTTAAAGTGAAGGTATTATAGCCTTCCGTTAGCATCACGTCTGCTTGGAAAACTCCGGTCGAAGGATCAAAGACGAACGGCATAGGAGCGCCATTTAGCAGGAATTCCAATTCCGATGAGCTGGCAATATTGGTTATTGTCGCCGTAAATGTATAGAGTGCCTTGTCAACAGCCATAGCCATGGATGATATCGTAATAACAGGAGGTTTACATCCGTCGTAAGTGACATTATAAGATATGGTGGCACTGCTGCAATCATTTTTCAACGTAACCACAATGGCGTTTGCTCCATCGGCCAGGGTTATTCCGCTGATTGAAATAATCTTGGTTCCTGCATCGTATGTAAACGGAATTGGAGATCCATTTTGACTAACTCCAATTTGAGATGAACTTTCAATTGCTGTTGCAGATAAGTTGATCGAGTAAGTCGGATCAACAACAGTCTGATCGGCTGAGGTTGGAGAAATTAATCCATAAGTGATATCCTCGCAAGGCTCTTCAAAAGTTACATTCACTGTGGTCGAGACAGTTTCGCAGCCATTTATTGTGATGATAAATGCATTGGATCCGTCAGCAAGTAAAAAACTCGCCTGTAATATTCCCGATGTTTCGTCAAATGTAAAATCAAGCGGAACTCCATTTAAGGTCAGCGTAATATCATCCGCACTATTTACATTTTCCAAAATAGCGGTGAACATACCTGCACTGGCTGTTAATGTTTGTCCATCATATATACCGTTTATGGTTATGACAGGAGTTTTACATTCTTCAAAATTGATGGTGTAGTTAACCGTTGCAGTACTACATCCATTATTCAGATTTACGATCACTGTATTTGCACCATCAACTAATATTATTCCGCTAATCGTGATGTTACCGGTAACGTCGTCAAATGCAACTCCCATAGAAGTCCCATTAAAGGTACAACTGATTTGAGAAATATCAGTAAGTCCACTTGCGTTAAGCAGGATCGAATAGGCTGACTCCGTGGCGGTTGCTGTGCCACTGGTCGGACTGAGGAAATTGGTAACGATATCGTCACAAGGAATTGTTCTGGAAATTCGAATTTTCTCCTCATCCTCTCCACAAGCATTCTTCGCACTTATGATTATCTCGTTGGTTCCATCAACTAAACTAACAGCAGAAATCAAAGCATCTGTGGATTCATTATAAGTAAATGGCTGCGAAATTCCATTGACCAACACAACGATTTCTGATGCAACGCACTCAGTCACTGTGGCAGTCAGAGAAATTGAAGTTTCTTCGGTTGAATAACCGTCAATAGGACTGATACCCGAAATCACAGGAACTTCGCACTCCTCTCTCACAATAATGTAGCTTTCTGAAGCCGATCCACAGTCAGTTGTAGCACTCACAATAATTGTACTCGTTCCAACAGTCAAATTGATATTCGCAGCTACGATTCCACTTCCGGCATCATAGGTAAAACTGACAGTCGAACCATTGTTCGTTACAGAAATATTATCTGATGATTCAACATTCACAACTGAGGCTGTCACCGTAACTGTCTCGTCTAATGTGGTCAGCGATGTTGGTGAAATTGCCGTGACTGTTGGCTCATTACAAGGCTCATCTTCTTTTTCATAATTGAGCGTGAAAGTAGATTGATTGCTTCCACAATTATTGGTAACAATCACTTTAATCGAGTTGGATCCTGTAGCCAGGATCACCGCTTTTGAAGCAATTGAAGTGCCTGAATTATAAGTCATGTATCCCTGGCTTGCTCCATTTAGTATCAATTCAACTGTTGTCCCTGCAGACCAGTTATTAACTTGAGCATCGATTGTTTGTGCCGCTTCAGTAACAGTAGAATAAGGAACCGGTGAAATGTATCCTAAGGTTGGAATGACACATGGTGCCTCTTCTTTTTTGTAAGTTACAATGGCCATATCAGAGGCAGATCCGTCCGGATTAGTGACAGTCACATTGAATACATTATTGCCCGGAATTAAATCAGCGTCGTAAATGATTTGATTTGTCGCAGTTAATGAATATTGAGTACCCGGTACCAACATTCCATTGAACATTAATGCGATTTGATCTTTTGAATCAATGTTAGTTGTCGTGGCGGTCATAAAATAATCAGACACTTCAACCAAATAAGGTGACGACGGCGGATTGGTAATAGCTACCGTCGGTGGTTTTGGTTGTAGCGGAATTTCATAAATGATAATTCGAGCATCAGAATCAGAACCGGAGGTATTAGTTCCTGTAATATTCACAACGTTTGCGCCTTCGTTCATTGCCAGTGGAAGCGTCAACACTTTGGTTGTACTGTTAAACAAAAAATATGTAGTTGGCGCGCCATTAACGAGAACTTGAATATTCGCGGCATTGTCAACATTTAATACGTTGGCACTTACCGTAATATTCGGCGTCGAAAAAATTTGATTGTCTACGGCGGTATAAGTGATATTTACAATAGGCGGAGCCTGCGGAATTATTTTCTTATAAATAATTGTTGTCGCCTCAATATCATATCCCCACTTGTTTGTACCGGTAATTTGTATGACATTGGATCCTTCTACCAAACTCGTTGTAAAGTTCATCAATTGAGAAGATGAGCTGAAAACAAATGTGCCTGAAGGAGTCCCGTTAATTGTCAACTGAATGTTTGCTGCGCCAGCAACATTTTCAACTTTTGCCTCAACATTATAAGTCCCTTTATAAACCGAAATTGGATCGATATAAGGATCAATGAATGTTACAATCGGTGGTTTTGGGGTTTCAGGTCTTTCATAAATAATTGTCGTTGCTTCAAGATCGATACCAACATTGTTGGTTCCTTTTATCTCGATTACATTTGCCCCTTCAATTAGTGAGATGACCAAATTCACCTGTTTTGTGCTTGAGTTATAGCTGAAACCATTTGTAGCAAAACCATTGACCTTTACTTGTATGTAGGCCTTACTGTCCACGTTCAAAACGGTTGCCCGAATCGCTTTAACTTTTGTCGAAGTCAAATAAGGATCGATTGTCGGGTCGATAAACGTAACTATTGGTGGTGGCTCTATAGCCGGTGGGTCATAAATAATCTGAACCGTTTTGCTGTCAGACCCAACCGCATTGGTGGCCGTGACAGTGACGGTATTCGTTCCTTCCATTAAGTTCAAGGTCGAATTCAGAATTTTACTACTGAGGTTATAACTGAAGTTCGATAGAATCACACCGTTGAGATAAACTCGAATCTGTGATTTTGATTCTACTTCCAGAACAGTTGCCGCCAATCCAAATGAGCGACTGTTTGTTGCATAAGGTGTATAGGGCGGATTGGTAATTGTTACTATTGGAGGATTTGCAGTTTTCTCTTCAACCTCATAGATGATTATGGTAC
>CAZCAD010000018.1:0-16893 GCA_964496525.1 uncultured Flavobacteriales bacterium
CTTTGATCCCTGCGTGAAATAATTCCGCATCCCAGGTGATTAAAATGATATTATTCTGAAGACTTTTTCAGATGAAATTCAACCCTGCGATTTTTAGCACGCCCAAATTCATTAAAACTCCCGTCCTCGTTGCGATTTTTGGCTATTGGTTCTAGTTCGCCCTTACCGGAATGTTTCATAAGACCGGAATTAATATTTAGGCCAATTAAGTACTCATAAGCCGCCACGGCACGTTTCTCGGATAGCTCCTGGTTGTAATCAACCGGCCCTTCATCATCTGTATGCCCTTCTATTTCGAGTCGTAGACTCCCATTTTGTCTAAAAAACTCAGCCAGCACCTTCAACTTGCCCTTAAACTTATCGCCTATGTCATGATCGGCATGTTCGAAATAAATAATAATATTTACTCCGGCAGAATCCAGTAGTAATTCTTTCGTTTTATCTTTCAAATCTTCCACCGTTGTATTTTCATCCACTACAATGTCTACCTTCTCCAAATTTTCTTCGAAACGTATATATGAGTCCTTATCGTAATAATTTAGCGAATCCGTAGCCATAAATGAAATATTGGTATTATCCGGAAAATTAAATTTGAGTGTGCTGTCGCCTGCCATAATTTTCCAAAGTGAATCTTGAGTCAGATAGAACTTGACGTCCCCGTATATTTCTATCTTTCGATCTCCGGCATTCCTCTGCATTTCATTGATTATTTTTCTTTTTTCCTCATCGTAGAGCATGACCTGTGCAACGGCATCTTCAAGTGCGTTATAAACAGTGATCATCTGTCCAATTATATTGTTATGGTTATCATAGAGGTAAACATGATGAATTTCCTGATATAGCTGGTAATAATCTCTCTGTTCCGGAATTCGAAATTCATTGAAGTACGGCGCGAAATTATCCGTCACTACGTTCATTTCATAAGTCTTACCGTGTCCAAGCAAAAGGAAGTACTCACCTTGTATTGTATCAGTCACTGCCTCGATTTCTTCACCATCTATAGTTCGCATAGTAATGGTGGAATGTGCCGGAACCATTTCATCACCTTCAAGAACCAGTCCCATTAACTCAGCGACCGGATCTCTCTCATCCGAAAAAGTAATTCGATACAGATCCATATCCCCATGTCCGCCTAATCTGCTGGATGCATAATAGCCTCTGTTGTAACGATGGGTCATTGTAAAGTAAATATCTTCAGCCGGTGTGTTGATTGGGAAACCCAAATTCACAGGTACGGACCAGGAAGTATCGGTTCTGTACGATCTGAAAATGTCGTACTCTCCCATACTGGAGTGTCCTTTGGTTGAAAAATAAAAGGTCGTTTCATCCGGGTCAAGATAGGGTGCATCTTCGTCGTACTGGGTATTGATATTAGGCCCCATATTCTTTAGTGGACCCCAATCATTCGGGCCTGTCTTTTCACTGTAGTAAATATCGAGTCCTCCGAATCCACCTTCGCGATCAGAAACAACGAAAAGAAGACTTCCATCGTAGCTGAAAAAAACTGAAGGTTCATACTCGTCCGAATTGACATACGATCCTAGCTTTTCCGGTTCGGTTCCACTTGTATCTTCCATATTCAGTAACCAAACGTTGTTATCACGATAGAAATAGAGGTGAGTCCCGTCTTTACCAAACTGGATTGATCCATCGTGCGATTCTGAATTCGCATGACCGCCTAATTTTTGTGTTTCTGCGTATTCGAAATCCGTAATCAGATTGAAATAGAAACCATGCAGAGAATCTTCTCTCTCCTCTCTACGCACAAAAATACTTCCCTTAAGCAACTCAGAATAATAAATATCTTCGAAATACTCACCCTGCGGTGTTTTTTTTCCACCTTCTGAATCGGATCGTTTTGCGGTAAACACTAATAAATTTTCATCGTCGGATACCACTGAAGCATACTCGGGGAAGATAGAATTGATCTTATCTCCGAGATTGTCGATGATGGCATGTCTTGGATTTTTTAAGGCGATTTTTCCATATTTGCAGCATTTGATTTCATGTTCGATGATAGGAATAATGAAATTTTTTCGTTTGTCCGGCAGTGATACATCCTTATTGATGTATTTAATAAAGTTCGTGTACTCAAGAATAGCTTCGTCAAACCGGTAATCCAGATGATATAGCTTTCCCAGAAAATAATAAAGCTCGCCGTGCCCTTTTAAAAGAACTTCTGAAGAATCCGTGCTTGTCAGATAGCGTTCCATGTAGGGAATGCCTTTTTGGCGATCGATGGGAGAATTGAAATGAATGACCCCGAGATAATAGTCAGCCATAGGGTTCTGATGTAATTCGGCACTGTCCAAGGAAGCGTAAAATTCAATCGCCTTGAGATACTCACCATCCTTCAAAAACTGCTCACTCATTCTCCTGAGCTTACCGGGAGACTGGCTGTGCACCGCATTGACACAAATAGCGCATAAAAATGATATAATTAAGAGTCTTGTCAAGCTTAAATGGTCTGGATTACTATAATATACGTAATTATGGCTGAAATGATACGTTTTATTTCGGCCAATCTACTATGTTTATTAGAAAGCAGGGGCGCTCACCAGATTAGTACAAGCCTTTTAGAATATGGGTTTAAGCTCGATAAGGAAAGAGCAGAGCCCAAATGACATCTGAAATTTGAAAGGGGACCGCTATTTCAACAAGGTAAGGTGACCCGTTTTTCGGTACTTCAAATAACGCTCGGGAATATCCTGCTCGTATTCGATTACCCAAATATAGACGCCGTCCATTTTATTGCCACCATCCCAGGTGGCCGTTCCGTTATTTAGGTGATGGATTTTTCTACCACGGCTGTTGAAAATATAGAAATCGGTAATGACGTAGTCGTAGACATGTGCTTCGAATATATCATTCATGCCATCTCCATTGGGTGTGAAAGCATTTGGCGCAAAGACGGTCCCGTCACACAAATTATAAAACAAAATATCGTCTGTGTTTGAACAGCCGTTCGTTGCAGTCACGGTAAGGTTGTAAAGTCCACCCTCGGTAATTTCAATGGTTTCGGTAATTTCTTTAGTTGACCATAAATAGGTCACGTTCGCTGGGTCTAAATAAAATGTACTCAGCTCATATGGTCCTTCTAAACATGGTTCAAACTCTACATCTGCTCCAAGTGACACATCCGGAATTTCCAGAATTGTTATTGTTAAAGGATCGGAAGTGACAACACATCCGGACTGTGTTATAGAAATGGTAAATGTCTCGGTGGCATCAAACCAGTGGCTTCCGCCCACATCGTCATTTGACCAGAGTAAGGCCGGCGTATTTGGATAGTTAGTTACAGTTACCTCTTGAGGTCCGCAAAATGGCCCTGTCTTGTCAACAAGCGGTTTAACCAATTCGACGACCGAAACATCGTCAATGTAGTAGTAGGCCTTATATTTTCCTGAGGCCGGAACACTATCATTTGTGTAAGTAGTCACGTCGTCGTCAGTAAAATTTCCGATGGTCAAATAATCGTAGGCATCTGTGGCCTGGAAACATCCGGAAATTTCTATCCAGGCGGATTTGTCATTGATAAATGTTGCTCCATTTGAAACTTGCGGAACTCCGGTAATTTGTGACGATCCGATTGGGAAAGCGGTTGGTATAGTAGTTGTAAAGAAGGCACCAATATCCTGAATACCTGTGTTAGAAGCGTCAGCTTGATTCAAATAAAACTTCACCGCGTAAATATTGCCAGGAACAAGCGTCTGAGTCAATTTAACAGTCGCATACTCACGATAAGGAAGTTCGGCCGGAGTTAAAGTTGGATCATAAGAAAATGCCCAAATCCCAGTATATGCATTGTCAGTTCGGGCATTTTGATTTCCGTAAATATTATTTGGAACATCGATTGGATCACCGGGGCTGGCACATTCATTGAAATAGTCAGGAGTTCCTGTAGTTGGTTCAAACCAATCGCTGCACTTGATCAGTTCGTTTAGCACTTCGGGGCAAGAGGAAAAAGCTTCGAATCCGGAATTAGGTACAAGGTTTTGCCCAAACGAGAGAGTTTGAGTAAACAATATAGGTATGAGGACTAATCCTTTAATTTTCATTCGTTTCACTTATACAGAATGACGCTGTTTAGGTTCAAAGGTTGGCACTATTTCCAACAATTCTGTTCTTCATCTTTTAAACGGTCGTACTTAACGATTTAACGGTCTCAAAATATTGCTCTCACGAGCAGGTGGTTACAGGATTTCCGCATAGCCACTCAGACTGAATCCACCCTACAACAACCTTGCCATCAAATTCACCTTTAACTTGCACCCAATCACCACAAATTCTCTTCAGTGTAAAACCCCATTCTTCATCAAATCGTTGAAGGACATCAGAACCCTCATCCGCCTCGGAATAAAGTTTTAATTCAGAGCCACCGTAATTTCTTGTGCCGACATGGCAGAGAGATCCATGAATCCATCCTACGCCTCCGGGAATCTCATAGTCATTATCCATGCCGGGAATTTTATCCTCGATTTTAAACCATCCATCCTTCTGTGCAACCAGATTTAGGAAGAACTCACCGTATTCATCTTCAGCACGATTTAGCTTCAAGGAAAGATCTCCTCCGGGACTTTTTCTAATGTTGGTAAAGCCGGATGGATCAGGATCGTATAGGTAGGCTGTAAACTCTACTTCACAATTTGCGAACGGATCAGCTTCTTCCACTGTTTCGGTATCCGATAAGGTATCAACACTTTCGGTGAGCGTATCGGTTTCTGATTCAGAAGCTGTTGTCTCTTCTGTGGTTTCTTCATCAGTACCACCGCAGGATATCAGGAGACAAGTGCAAAAAACAATACATAGGAACTTCATAAAGAGGTTTTTGCTCAAAGATAAAAAATTCATCTTCAGAATTTTGTTCTTTTTTGTAATTTGCTAAACAGAATCTTCCGAATGAAAAATAGCCTTCCAATTTTGCTCTTGATTTTGCTGTCATCTTGTGGGAAAGAGCCCTTGCTGGATGTTACAGATCAGATGCAGGGAAGTTGGAAACACTATACCACAGAAACAGATTACACGGTTGTCTATATCTACACAGATGGAAATGGACGTTTAGAATGGTATAATGATCAGGGACTGACTAAAGACACAAAGGAAAGAGAATGGCTGATCAAGGACAATCGAATTTACTTCGGTAAAGTGGCATTCAACGGAGAGTTCTTTGACATCAGTGAATTTCCAAAGACAGGAGGAGCTGAAATTATTAATGGTTATGATACCATTCCGTCGGGTGGCAGATACTGTTTGTTGGATGACTCTTACTATTTGGATATTCAGTAGAATTTGTGGCCACCAAGGTACAAGCAGGTCCTGCTCACCTCCGGCGGATCGGGGTCTTTTAGAAATTAAACGATCGGACCGAGATAAATTCTATCTTTATTCTAATGAAAAAGTCCCCGATTTTTCTATTTCCTTTTCTTCTTATTTCCTGTGGTAGTAATGGGAGTACGAGCGATCTGGAATCGGAAGAAGCGACTCAATATCCTGAGGGAAAAGCGGTTTATGAGAAATCCTGCATCGCTTGTCATCAAAAGGATGGAGAAGGACTTTCCGGATCCTTTCCCCCACTTGCAAAAGCCGATTATATGCTCGAAGATATTGATAGAGCAATTGAACAAGTTTTGAATGGATCGTCCGGCGAGATTGTTGTGAACGGTGAATCCTACGACGGAATAATGCCTCCTCAGAATTTAGATGATCAGGAAGTTGTGGATGTCATGAATTATGTGCTGAATAGCTGGCAAAACGCGGCAGGTGAAATTACACTTGAGCAAGTCAAAAGGGCGAAGCATCCATAATCAGCAGACTGCTTTTTTTTAGTACATTAAGAGCCTCAAAAATTTTAGAGTATGATCCTATTAGACGGTAAACAAACCTCAAGTGATATTAAAGATGAAATTGCGATAAGGGTGAAGAAACTCAAGGCTGAAGGTAAGAAGACGCCACATTTGGCTGCGGTGATTGTGGGGGCCGTTGGTGCCAGTATTACTTATGTAAATGCGAAGGTAAAAGCGTGTGAAAAAGTTGGATTTGATTCGACCTTAGTCGAACTTCCTGAATCAATAACTGAGGATGAACTTTTGGCAAAAATTGATGAACTAAATAATAATGATGACATCGATGGTTTTATCGTTCAGCTTCCATTACCGGATCATATAGATGAACTCAAGGTGACCCTGGCTATCAGTCCCGCAAAAGACGTCGATGGTTTTCATCCGGAAAGTCTTGGGCGGATGGTTTTGGATCTACCCTGTTTTCTTCCCGCAACGCCCTACGGAATCGTTCAATTGCTTGACGGTATTGAAACTTCAGGAAAAGATTGCGTAGTAATCGGTCGAAGTCACATTGTTGGATCACCAATGAGTATTCTTATGGCCCGAAATAATAAGGTCGGTAATTGCACCGTTACCTTGACTCATTCGAGAACAAAAAATCTTGCTGAAATCACAAAGCGAGCAGACATTATTATAGTCGCACTTGGTAAAACGGAGTTCTTGACCGGAGAGATGGTAAAGGATGGTGTTGTTGTCGTAGATGTAGGTATAACAAGAGTTCCGGACGAAACCAAGAAGTCAGGATTTAAACTGTTGGGAGATGTTCACTTTGAAAGTGTCGCTCCAAAATGTTCGCATATTACACCAGTGCCTGGTGGGGTAGGACCAATGACAATTGCCTCCCTTATGATGAACACTTTACAGGCGATCGAAATGCGTTAGAATTCTCAATAAATAAAATTGAAAGGCCTCGATGTAAGAGCCCCTTTTTTGTTAGAAGATGTTAAAGAATTCGTTTAAGAATTGAATAAGCCGTAATTTTTTTAGCGTTCAGAATTATGTAATCAGCGACATTAAAATCTGAAGGCATGATATCAAGGCGAAAACTAATTTGGGCAATTCTCATCTTTTCGGCGGTGACCTTTGTTTACTGTGAAGCAGACATTGGTGAAAAATTAGGACTCGAACCGAAATCGAAACCATTAATTGGAATTTTACCATTTTCCTCAATACCGGATAGTGAAGTTGATTCTGTCAAGAATTCCATTCAAAAAATGTATGATTTTGAAGTAGTTGTCCTGGATCGAGAAAATTTGCCAAAAATGGCGTATACTGAGATCAGGTATCCGAGATACCGTGCTGATTCACTGCTAAAATGGTTGACTGACAATCGATCCAATGCGGTTGATATTGTCTTAGGGCTGACAAATCAGGATATTTCTATTACAAAATATAAAAATGGGAGTAATGAAATCAAGGCCCCATCTTGGCAATACAGGGATTTCGGCATTTTTGGACTTGGCAGAGTAAATGGCTCGGCCTGTGTGGTCTCTTCCTACAGATTGCACAAAAATATCGATGATAAAACGTTTTATAAACGCTTGTGTCGTATTTCTTGCCATGAAATCGGGCATGTTTTAGGATTAAGACATTGCCCGGAGCCAAATTGCCTGATGAATGACGCAAATGAGTCTATTTCTACCATTGATAATAGTACCGGAAATTTGTGCGAAGATTGTAAGGATCAGATTGATTGAAACCTGATTTTTCGTCTGAGTTGTCCCTTTTCGATATATAGAGGACTATCCGAATTATTAGTAAACAATTGACCGGTCCCTAATCCTTGAGGGAGTGAATTATTTTTAGTAAAGGTATATTGTGCGATGGCATCCAAACCCACATTACTTTCCAGCGCCGAGGTAATCCACCATCCAATATTCTCTTTTTCCGCAGCATAAATCCACTCATCCGACCCTCTGAACCCACCAATTATACTGGGTTTTAGTATTATGTACTGCGGCTTGATGTAACTTAACAAATGCTCTTTTTCTTTCTTGTTATTGAGGCCAATTAACTCTTCGTCCAGGGCAATTGGAATTGGAGTATTTGCACAAAGAGCCTTCATTTCGTCATATTGCCCGGCTTTGATCGGCTGTTCGATCGAATGAATTTGAAGCGAGGCGAGCAAATCCAATTTTCCCATTACGTCATTCATCTCAAACGCACCGTTAGCATCAACTCTCAATTCAATCTCATTTTTTGAATAATTATTTCGAATCGATTTGAGAATTTCAATTTCTGATTGGAAATCGATCGCTCCGATTTTCATTTTAATGCAGCTGAACCCTTCTTCAATTTTAGCCTTGATTTGTTCCGACATAAACTCCTCAGATCCCATCCAAATAAGTCCGTTTATTACAATCGGACTATTCTTATCCGTAAAGTCAGATTTAAATATTATTCCATTGCCGCCATTTTTCAAATCAAAAAAAGCAGATTCCAGGGCAAAGAAAATGGAAGGAAATTCGCGTAAATCCACTAAATCTCCCAAATTCAGTTCATGAATTCTTTCAAGAAATTCTGAGAGACTTTTTTCATACGTATGGCTCCAATCCGGAGATAAGGATTGGATGATGGAGGCCTCGCCTTTCCCAATGATATCAGGCTTTTCGGAGTCCCAAATCTCTATAATCCAGCTGTCTTTTTCCCTGAGAACTCCTCTTGATGTTCCGCTCGCTTGCTTGAATTTGAGGGTATGTTTTTGCGCTTTCGCTTGAAGCATGTGTCGAAAATATCAAATTTATCTGTTGAAAGTTTCATGAAGGGAAAGAATCAATGCCGTCAGCTTTCATTAAATTTGTGCTAAGTGAATATTCCATCAAAATATTTAGAGGATTTAGTTGATCATTTTTCGTCACTTCCGGGTATTGGAAAGAAATCAGCTTTGCGCCTTGTTTTGCATATCCTTAAGAAAGAAGAAGATGATATTCGGTCTTTTTCAAAAGCCCTCGCAGAGATTTCTAAAAATCTTTCCAGTTGTAAACGCTGTGGAAATATCTCAGATGCAGAATACTGTTCAATTTGTACTACAAGCAGACGGAAACAGGACATTATTTGTGTTGTTGAGGATTTGAGGGATATTATGGCAATAGAATCAACAGAGCAGTATTTTGGGCTCTATCATGTTCTTGGCGGAATTATTTCGCCGATGGAAGGAATTGGGCCGGCAGACCTGAACATTGATCATTTGGTAGAGCGTTTAAAAACTGAAGAGGTTGAAGAAGTCATATTGGCCCTAAGTCCGTCTATGGAGGGCGATACAACGAACTTTTTTATCTATCGAAAGTTGGTAGATTTTGAAATAAAGATCACCACACTATCCAGAGGGGTCGCAGTGGGAGCGGAGCTACATTATACGGATGAATTATCCCTTGGTCGCTCGATTGTCAATCGCCTTCCTTTCGAGTCCAGCCTGGAGAAGAAGAACTAGCGTTCAATTTTTAAATTCAACATGAATGTCTTATCTTTGAGAATGTCAGTTCATTATTAATGATGAAACGTCTGTTCATATCGCTTTTTGGGCTTCTTTTGGGAACCTCCTTCGCAGCAGAGCCTCCCTGCTGTGTTGAGCAATACGTAGCAGCCTCAATTAGCGCTGAGTATAACAATTTTAGACCGATGTGTCTTTTCTATCAGCGGGCAGGAATTCCTGACTGGAACTCCTTTGGGTTGAATATAGGCGCGAAGAAAATTACGAGAGGAGCGTTTTCTGCTCAACCGAAAATCGGGTTTACGTACGGAGGTGTGAATTTTAATAATTTGCAAGAATCGGTTGAATTAACCTATGAGCAGGTAGCTGAACCTAATCCAAAGACAGCTAATTACAATGCACGATCCTCGCGAAGCAGCTTTTTCGGTGGAGTCCAATTCGGTCGGACATTTGGTTGCAGACAATTATTTGCTCTGGAAATTCCTGTATTTTTAAATGTCAGATATATCAGTCACGAAGGTTATTTTGTGGATACTGATAACCGCATTGTTCAAGGAGATTTAGTAGGAAACGATACGTACAATGGTAATTTCGGGCAGAAGGTACAAGTTGGATTTCAAAGTGGCTTAGAGGCGGTTCTTTTTCCTATGCGGATGATTTCAATTTATACACGTTTCAATTTCAACTACTTTAAACAAAGAGAAGTATATAATGTTGCAGGGACGGGCTTGGATCTCGCAACGGGTAATATCTATATCCCTACCGAAACCGTCAAAGCCACGGGTAACTACGGATTCGCAGTCGGGATTCGAGTAAATTTTATGGGCTACAAGTAGTTCCACAAGTCCTTATTTTAACACTTTTTTAACGTTTGGCATGCGTTTTGTCTTTCTTAGTCAAAACGAATCGCTATGAAAAAAATGATCGCACTTACCGGGGCAATTTTGCTTTCAACAAGCATAAGCTTTGCTCAATATGACGTTGAGACTAAAAAAGACAAGCCGGACGTTGTTCGCAAATCAATCTTTAAAAGCCTGAACTTCGATTACTCTCATATTCGACCTTTTAGTCAGGCTTATTGTCAGGCTGCGGGTCCCAATATAAATGGATTTGGAGTAGAGCTTAGATTCAGAGAATCTGCATTTTATTTGTTCGAGGAGATTAAAATTGGTTATGCTTTAGGACTTAACGGAGGTTCGAAAACTTATGTAGATGTTGTTTCGGATATTACATTTGAAGGTGGTTATCAGGGAGGATTTGATGTTTCTACTAACCGATGGGATTTCTATGGAGGGTCCACTTTTGGTTACACATTTGGAAACTTGCTTAACGTTACTATTCCCACTTTCGCCAGTTTTAGATGGATTGGGCATAAAGGCACCTACCAACTGTATGAAGGACAAACAATCGATCCTGCCGATCTGGTCACAGGAGCAGAGGCAGAAGCTGCAAATTCAAATTGGTTTGGTAAAAACTGGAATTTCGGAATAAGAAGCGGTGTGGAATTAACCTGGTTGCCAAACAATGGGGTCTCACTATTTACAAGAGTCAATTACCTGGCCTATTCGTCTTTGGATGTTCTTGATATCGGTGCGGCTCAATACAATGAAATGACCGCCGAAATAGCCTTTCCGACAGAAACCGTGGCTATCAGTTCTGAATGGGGATTTTCTATCGGGGTAAAATTGAATTTTGGAAAACTGTGTAGCAGTAAAACCAAAAACACATCGCAGAAAACGTCTTACGATACATCTTATAATAAAAAGACAAATAAGCCAAAAAAAGATAAGCCGAATGTCATTCTAACACCACAACCTAATAACAGAAAGTAATGATTAGTGACTTCCTTTAGCCGCCAGGTAACGCTCGGCGTCCAAGGCAGCCATACAACCGGTTCCGGCAGCCGTTACAGCTTGTCGATAGACGTGATCAGCAGCATCACCTGAAACAAATACTCCTTCGACATTTGTTTTAGAACTGCCTGCTTGATTTATGATGTAGCCGGATTCATCAAGATCAAGCCAATCTTTGAAAATTTGAGTATTTGGTATGTGACCGATGGCAAGGAAGAAACCTGTTGCAGGAATTGTCATCTCTTCGTTCGTTTTGTTGTTTCGTACGAGAATTCCCTCGACGACACTTTCTCCGATTAGATCAACCGTTTCAGTATTCCAAAGCACTTCAATATTCTCAGTTCCCGTTACTCTGTGTTGCATGGCTTTAGAAGCCCTCATTTGATCTTTACGAATCAGCATTGATACTTTGGTGCAGAGTTTTGCCAAATAAGTCGCCTCTTCACAAGCACTGTCTCCGGCACCGACAAGAACTACCTCTTGACCACGGTAAAAGAAGCCATCGCAAACCGCACAGGCCGTTACTCCACCCCCAAGCTCTCTGAGGCGTGTCTCATTTTCCAAGCCGAGCCACTTTGCCGAGGCCCCGGTTGAAATAATTACCGTTTCTGCTTCTATCTGATGTTCACCATCATTTATCTCAATTAAGTGAGTCGGTCCTGAAAAATCTACTTTGGTTACCCATCCGGTTCTTACATCCGTATCAAAACGCTCTGCCTGCTTTTGAAAATCTATCATCATTTCAGGACCGTTGATTCCATCCCAATAGCCGGGATAATTATCAACATCAGTTGTCTCCGTTAACTGCCCTCCGGGTTGAAGACCTTGATACAAGACAGGATGCATATCTGCTCTTGCGGCATAAATTGCAGCGGTATATCCGGCAGGACCTGAGCCGATAATCAGGCATTTTATTTTCTCGATTTCCTCACTCATTACATTCCAATATTTTGGCTTTGTTCAAGCGCCAAAGATAATACCTTTGTCGCTTTATTTTCACCGGTATTAATCGATTGTTGAAAACATTCTTGAATTGCATTCCAATAATACTTCAGCCATAATTTTTTATTTCATAAAAAAGGACGTATTTTTGCGCGAATTTGTTAGGGACGTCTATGATTGACAAGAGTCTTTTTAGAAAGAAAGAACTTTACCCATTTCAGAAAAAAGTTGTTGACCAAATTATTTCTGAACTCGACGGGCAGGGAGAAAATTTTAACCTTTTATTTCAACTTCCAACTGGAGGCGGAAAGACCGTTATCTTTTCGAATATTGCAAAAGAGTATATTGCAAAGACAAAGAAAAAGGTTCTCATTCTAACCCATAGAATCGAACTCTGTGTTCAGACTTCTAAACAATTAACGGCCTTAAATGTTGACAACAAGGTCATCAACAGTCTTGTAAAGACCCTGGAGGATCAACATCAATATCAGTCGTTTACCGCGATGGTTGAGACCTTGAATAATCGACTCCAGGAAAATGCAACATTTATTGATAATGTTGGATTAGTTATCGTTGATGAAGCCCATAACAATTCGTTCAGAAAGATATTTCAGTATTTCAGAGCCATTAATATTCTGGGCGTTACAGCGACACCTTTAAGTTCAAATAAAACCTTGCCGCTGAAAGACAATTACGATAAGCTGATTGTCGGCGAAAGCATTAAGTCCTTAATTGAAGGCGGATATTTATCGAATGCGGAAACATTTACGTATGACGTTAATCTTCACGGTTTGAAGATTGGAGTGAATGGCGATTTTACCGTGAGTTCCTCAGATAAAGTGTATAGCAATTATTTTATGCAGGAGAAATTACTGTTCGCTTATGAGGAGGTTGCCGTTGATCGAAAGACGCTGATCTTCAATAGTGGAATTGAATCTTCTCGTTCGGTTTATGAGCTGTTTAAGAAGAACAATTACAAAGTGCGGCATTTGGATAGTACTTTCAGCGATGTGGACAGAAAAGATATTTTGAAGTGGTTTAAGATAACGGAGGGTGCAGTACTAACCTCAGTCGGAATTTTGACAACAGGTTTTGATGAACCGACTGTTCAGACGATCATTTTAAATCGCGCAACGCGTTCGTTGACGCTTTATCATCAAATGATAGGCAGGGGATCCAGACGACTGGAAAATAAAAATATGTTCCAGGTTATTGATCTCGGTAACAATGTTCGTCGCTTTGGTTATTGGCAGGAGTTCATTGATTGGCAGGATGCTTTCAATTTTCCTGATCGATTTTTGGAAGCACGGCTTTCTGAAGAGGATGATGTACTGTTTGAGGCGGAGTATGAACTTCCTCGAAATCTTAAGGAAAAACTGGTAGATCCGGCTAAGCTCGAAGAGTTTTCTATGAAAGCGGTTTACGACAAATGCATTACCGACGGTAAGAAGGGCAAGGATGCTGTCGATATTTCACTGGACAATCATTTTATAGTTGTTGCTGAAAATTCAGATGATATGTTTGATGGTTTAATGTTGTTGGAGGATTTACAAGACGACATTGAGCGCAGACTTAAGCATTATACCAAATGCATTACCAAGGCCACGGATTCTTATCTGAATTGGTTGAAGGAGACTTATAATCGACAGTTGAGTCAGCGCATTCGGGCTGAGTTGGATGCGGAGTAGAAACGTCCTCAATGCTGCGAGCATCGAAGAATGAGATAAGTGGCCATACAGACCAAAAACTTTGATTCTAAGATTGAGACGAAGGCCTGTCTGCCCTTTAGACTAGCAGTCTATTATATGCAATAATCGAAACATATTTGCTTCTGTTATCATGATCTCTCAATCTCGACAAGCTAAAACCAAATAATTGCTAAATTGCTTAGACCCGTGAAAATTTCTTACTGCTTAATATTAATTTCATTTTTGGGCCAACTTTCTGTAAGTCAGGCGCAGTTATCGGAAGAAGATAGTATTAAGGCACTGCTGATCTCGGCAACGAATGTTGAATCAAAAATTAAGCATACCGGAGAGCTTTGGGACTATTATGTGCGTTATGACCTTGATAAGGCCCTTGAATTAGGTTACCAAACCAATAGAACGGCTTTAGATAAATCTGAAAAGCTTTATGCCACGAATTTGTTGGGACTTACTTTTAGGGAAATGGATATGCCTGATTCGGCTTTGTTTTATTGTCAGAATGCATACAGAATAGCAGATGAAATCGGTGATTCTATTTATATGTCCAAGGCATCGAACAATATCGGAACTATTTATTTTGATATCGATGAATATGAGTTAGGACTGGAGTTTATAGAAAATGCCGCTGAGATAAGCAGACAATCGAATGATTTCGAGAACGCATCGAATACATATACAAATTTGGGGGGTATACACTATCAACTTAATAATCTCGAGAAGGCCACAACATTTGCAATGATCGGTTTGGAATTGTCTAAGCAAGTAAAAGATAAGAGCGTTGAAGCCAATGCTTGTTTAATCTTGGGCAGTATTTCCTTTGAGTATGGCAACTATGATCAAGGTAAGGATTGGATACTTAGATCAATTGACATATATAAAAGTTTGCATCGCTTGGCGGATGTTGGTACCACCTATTCTAAGCTCGCCTTTTGTTATAGAGAAGCAGATAAGTATAAAGTTGCGGAGATTTATTACTTGAAGGCTCTTGACTATGCTGATTCAACGAAAGCGGCCGATGCTTATTCCAGAGTTTATCTGGGTCTCGCAACTAATAATAAGAAGATGGGTAAATCTGATAGGGCGCTGGACTATTACATTTTACACATGGATTGGAAAGACTCTTTGTCAAAGCAAACCAATATGAAAAGTTTGCTCGCCATGCAGGAACAATTTAGCGCAGAGCAAATCCAAAAGGAGAACGAGCTGCTTGAAAAAGAAAATAGTATAAAGGAATTAACGAATAGAGAGAATGAAGCGAGACTGGAAAATGACAAAATTGTAATCTGGTCTTCTTTGGGGAGCTTAATTGTAGCTCTCGTCTTCGGGGCCTTCATTTTTAATCGTTTCAAAATCACGAAAAAGCAGAAAGGAATAATTGAGGAGCAAAAGGACCTTGTGGAAGAAGCGCATAAAGAGATCAAAGACAGTATTGATTACGCCAAAAGAATTCAAACCGCACTATTACCACCGCCGCGACACGTCAAAGAATATCTCAATGATTCCTTCATTCTCTACAAACCCAAAGATGTAGTTGCAGGCGATTTCTACTGGATCGAAGAACTGGATGGTAAGGTTTTATTTGCCGCGGCTGATTGTACGGGTCATGGAGTTCCGGGTGCAATGGTGAGTGTAATATGCAGTAATGCTTTGCAAAGATGTTTAAGGGAATATCAGCTCGCTGATCCGGGTCAAATTCTGGACAAAACCAGAGAGATCGTTATTGAAAAATTTGATCAGGGGGATGAGGATGTAAAGGACGGGATGGACATCGCGCTTTGCTCACTTGACGGAATGAAACTCAAATATGCAGGCGCACACAACCCACTTTGGATTATTAGAAATGGTGAGATCATTGTCACTAGAGCCAACAAGGAACCTATCGGCAAGTTCCATATTCAAAGTGCATATCAAACTCACGATGTTGATCTGCAATCTGGTGATACGATTTATCTGTTTTCAGATGGTTATGTCGATCAGTTTGGGGGAGAGAAGGGCAAGAAGTTTAAATCCAAAGCATTTAAAGAACTGCTCCTCGGAATTCAAAGTGAATCTATGGAAAAGCAAAGAGATTCCATCAACACGGCCTTTGAAAATTGGAAAGGAGATTTGGAACAGGTTGATGATGTATGTGTTATTGGGGTGAGGGTTTAGTGCCTAATTCTGTTTCAACAATGTTTCAACAAGTCAATTTCTGAAAACACACCCTAGCCTTAGCGAAGGTGGATAGCGCTTTTTGGCATCACTTTCAAATCAACGACTTAGCATTAAGGTAAAATTCCCGATTTAACTATATTAGTTGGTATTAAGGTCTCCTAATTTCCCGACAACCAATTTTTCAAAGTTCTGTAAATGGACGAAAGCAATGTATTGATAACTATAAATACAAGTCCTACTATTACACCTACAAGCAACCACTTAAATACGTTAAAGCTAAAATAAATTCCCGCTGCTATGCCAACCGGTAATCCTCCGACTAGTCCTGCACATAGTATGCTGGAAAAAGTAACACTCAGCATCCAGCTAAACAATCTTATAAAAATCAGTTCCTTAAAACTAAGGTTCCAGGACTTATATTTGGTCGAAATAATACCGGCTAGCAAACCCAATATGAGAGGGGCGCCTGTTAGCCAGGGCTCCGTTGATGATTCAAGTATTCGCGGCATTAAAAATTCAATCCCACCAAAAAATAGAGAAATAATCGTGATCAAAAGTGCCAAAGAATATACCCTTGACAGCCTTGCAGCAAAGACCAGGAAAGGAATCGTGATTATGGGTAGCAGTATATCCCACCAACGAGAAAGGTATAACTGAAAGGCCCCTTCATGATATTCCTCACGCCAAATGATGAGGAAAAACCCCTCCTTCATATAGGGCCACCAGATTTTGGAGGACTCAGGAACTTCACCATACGTCCGATCCCACCACAGCCAAAACCCGGCTATCAATAGACTAAGCACAACGGTTACGCGTAATCCAATTTTGATATGTTTATTGAAATTGCTCATTGCGATTGTGTTTCCCCGTTTTTTGACCATTGCGATTAAATCATTTACAACTCTTAACTACCCAAACTGCCTTCGATATTCAGACAAAAATATCCCGGCTGCCATCGCAACATTTAA
>CAZCAD010000019.1:0-16719 GCA_964496525.1 uncultured Flavobacteriales bacterium
CGACGTACTGTCCAATATTTTTAATCCCTAAAATAGCCTTTCTTTCTCCACCGGAAGTCAAAATTCTTGTACATCCAATATTCACCAGATCTTCCAGTGCCGAACGAGCATCCGCACAATGATCAAAAGCTCTATGGAAGGTCACTTCTAAATTCATTTGCCTGGCAAAATCGGTCATTTCTTTCATCGCGGGAACATCAACTGCGCCCTGACGATTTAGTAAGCCCATTACGATGCCTTTCGCTCCCGCTGTACCGGCTGCCATGATATTCATCAACATGAGCTGCTTTTCCGGTACTGAATAAACGAAATCTCCGGGTCTTGGACGGATCATCACATGAACATGAACTTCTTTGAAAGTGGCCGTGCGTTGAATTAATCCATAAGAAGGCGTGAGTCCACCCAACTCCAATGCCGAGCAGAGTTCTACCCGCTTAATGGCGTACTTTTGAGCGGCATCAATACCGGCCAATGAATCTATGCAGAGTTCCAGGTCCATTTTCTTGCAGACCTTAAATTTAACCGTTTCAATGGAATTGATTGTTTTTCACTCTCAAATAATCACATTTACCCTACAAAGTTTGGCTATATTTGAGGCCCTAATAATTATTTGCGATGTCCTATTGGTTTAAACGTATCGGTTATTTGATCTCGAAAAGAAAAGTTGGAAATGCCTTTTCGGAGCATAAACGATCAAAGGAAGTTGTAAATCCAAAAAAAATATTGCCGCTAATTTCGATTGAGGACGCGACGGACTCATCTGAGCCCAGTATGGCTGAAATTGATCATGCAGATGGTAATGTTTCAGAAGAAGAGCTTCGATGCATCAGTAAGTTGGTGAAACATTTTCAACCGAAAACTATTTTTGAAATCGGCACTTTTGACGGCCGAACTACCTTGAACATGGCAATGAACTCCCCGGAGGCAGAATTGGTCACAATTGATCTACCTCAGGACGAATTACATACCACATCTTTTAGAATCAAAAAAGCGGATCATAGTTTTATCAGGAAAGAGGTTTCAGGATCGCGCTTTATTGGGACCGAATATGAGAAAAGGATTAGGCAGATTTACGGCGATTCGGCCAAGTTTGACTATTCACCTTATGAGTCAAGAGTTGATATGGTCTTCATTGATGGCGCTCATACTTATGAATATGTTCTGTCGGACACTGCTAATTCAAGAAAGCTACTTCGCAATGGAAAGGGAGTACTTATTTGGCACGATTACGGTTGGAGAGAAGTAATTCAAGCGCTGAACGAATTCTATGAAAATGATTCTTACTTTAAGGATATAAAGAATATAGAAGGCACCACTTTGGCTTATCTTCATTTAAAGTAGGGCCGCTTATTTCATTTCAAAAGTTGCCTCTCTCATTTCTTCTTTGTCAGATGAGCGATAAGCGATGCTCAACCCTTTGTAAATTCCGTGAGAGCCAATTTCGCCTGTTTTATTAATTGCGATGAAGCACACTTGCGTGTCCTTCACATCTTCGTGTTTAGAAATGATTCTTTTAATAGCTTCCTCACAGGCTTCCTGCGGTGATTTTCCCTGTCGCATCATTTCAACAATTATAGCAGTTCCTGAAATTCGAATAACCATCTCACCAACACCGGTTGCGCAGGCAGCGCCAACTTCGTTATCCACAAATAAACCGGCACCGATGATGGGCGAATCTCCAACACGTCCGTGCATTTTATATGCCAGGCCGCTCGTTGTACACGCCCCCGACAAATTACCAGCCTCATCAATTGCCAGCATTCCGATGGTGTCATGATTTTCTCGGTTTATTACAGGCTGATAGTTAGACTCCTTCACCCATTCTTCCCACGCTTTTTTTGATTTCTCCGTTAGAAGATTGGTTTTTTTAAACCCATTCTCCAATGCAAATTCCAAAGCACCTTGACCTGCCAGCATGACATGAGGCGTGGTCTCCATGACCTTACGCGCCACCGAAATAGGATTTTCGATGTGTTGAAGAAAGGCAACGGATCCACATTCGTTCTTCTCATTCATAATGCAGGCATCGAGGGTGACATTACCATCTCTGTCAGGTCGCCCGCCCAGTCCAACGCTGCCATTATCGGGATCACTTTCTGTCACACGAACTCCTTGTTCAACCGCATCCAATGCTGACCCTCCTGCTTCAAGAACTTTCCAGGCATCTGCATTCGCCGCAAGGCCATGATTCCATGTTGAAACTACAACCGGCTTTGTTACCGTGGTTTCTTCATTTACCATTATGGTATCGTCTTTTCCGGGCTCTTCGCCGCCGGCACAAGCATTTCCGGCAATCAATGCCAGACTACCGGCTGCACTGAGTTTGATAAAATCTCTTCGGTTCTTCGTCATTAGTTCAGTTTTTTAAGGTCGAATTTGTAAGTAGTTCCAGATTCTTCAGCGATAAAATCTCTTTCAATAAGATCGTTTTTTCGTTATTTCGAACATGAATAAGGTCATTGTTCTCTTCCAACTCCTTATTTGCTCGTAAGAGTTCCTTTTCTGCAAGTCGTTGGACTATCGTAAACTGATGAATAATGTATCCAATTAGAAAGGAACTAACTACAATTTCGGCCATAAGCATGGAAGATTCTGAGACACTGACAGAGACAAATTCTGTTAAGTGGATGCTCAAACTAAAGAAGACGAAGTAGGAAATTAAAATAACATTAAGGGAGAGTATTGCTATACCCCAACGATTCCCCAATCCGAAAAAGCATAAAAGAACGATCAGCACTATCCACAGGAAATCAGCATAATGTGGCACATCCAAAATAGTATTCGTGGCCAAGTGGACAAGAGCGGTGCCGATGAGACTAAAAACAATGAATATGGTTTTATAATCCCGTTTAAAATGCAGATAAGCCAGGGATCCAAGTATGACCGACGTCATTGCCCCGTATGCAATGTAATTTGCCGAATCATCAAACACGAAGATTATTGTCAAGGCAAGCATTAAGGGTGATAGAGCAAGGCTAAGTCGCCAAATTAGGAGAAATTTTAACCGATCTCCATAATTCGAAAATTCAAGATTTTGAGGGGTAAAAACACTCATCCCTTATTTCATGAATTCTTTTAATTCATCTGCGAAATAGTGAACTGCATTTTGGATGGGTAATGGAATCCCGCCTCCATGTGCGCAAAGCGATCCGACTTCCAAGGTATGAAGTAGGTCATCCAGCAATACAGGGTCTATTTTTGATGTTCCTTCTCGCGCATTCGTAAACATTTCTTGTCCTCGCTTGGTACCGAGTCGGCAAGGAAAGCATTTTCCACAACTCTCAAATGAAGCAAAATCAAATAAGTGTTCAATAAATTGGACGATCGGAAATGATTCCGGCACGCAGACGACCGAAGCATGGCCGAGTAAGAATCCTCCATCTCCAAAAGACTCAAAGTCAAGAGTCAATTCATCTATTTTGTGGGTAGGAACGAGTCCACCTAAAGGTCCACCAATTTGCATGGCTTTTACAGGCACTTTGAATCCTCCCCCCATTTCATTTACCAATGTAGCCAATGGCGTACCCATATCAACTTCATACATTCCCGGATTGTTGAAAAAGCTATCAAGGCTCACAAGCTTTGTTCCGCTTGACTTTTCAGTTCCGATGGTTTTATAATGATCGCCACCTTTTGACAAAATGTAGTGAACGGCGGCTTGAGTTTCCACGTTATTGACTATTGTCGGTTTATTGAATAGTCCTTCCTGACTGGGATAGGGCGGACGTGTTCTAACTTCAGGTCTTTGACCCTCTAAGGAATTAATCAGGGCAGTTTCCTCACCACATATATAGGCTCCCTGAGCCTCAACTACTTTAAAGTCAAAGTTAAAACCGCTGCCATAAATGTCTTTGCCAAGTAAATCATTTTCTCTAAGCCGGTTCACCATGTCGCTCATAATTTCAACCGATTCAGGATATTCACCCCGAATGTAGATGATTCCCCATTCAGCTCCGGTGACGAATCCGGAAATCATCATTCCGAACAAGACTGCATGAGGTTGTTTTTCTAATAAATATCGATCCGAATAAGCGCCCGGATCTCCTTCATCCGCATTGCAAATAATGAATTTGGTATCGTTTTCTATCGTTCTACAAGATTCTAATTTGATTCCCATTGGGAAACCTGCGCCACCTCGACCTCGAATATTTGATTTCTTGATCTCTTCCAATACTTCTGCGCTGTCTCTTTTCAACGTCTCCTCCAATAAAGCAAAGTACTCATCGAAGCCGGGGTATGGCGCCGTAAGTATTTGATTTTGAAGATGCTGCACCCTATAATTGTCTTCATTTTGACCCTTGGCTCCATCAATAATTGATTTAATGTCGTCCGCTGATTTAGCCGAATAATTTTTGCCGTCAAAATGAAATGCCGAATTTTCGTGACACCTTCCCAGGCAGGTCATGTGACCAATTTCGTCAGCGTTGAAGTGACTTTCCAAAGTTTTATTAAGCTCATCCTGAGTACCGGCGCATAAACATGCAGTTCCATTACATACATAAACCTTTTTACCCTGATTTTCAGGCTTCATGAAGTCGTAAAATGTCGTGGCGCCATAAGTGGATGAGGTTCCAACTAGAAATTCCTGAGCCAAGCGGTCTAAATCTTCCTCAGATACCGTTCCCGTCTTTTTGGAGGCGATTCCGAGCTCCTCGAATAGATTCTTTTCAAGACCTGCTCTTCCTGCTAATTCACTCAGATTCTTCGACATAAGTTAATCTTTCAAAGTTTGGAGGTTTAAAGACATTATAACAACTGGATTCGCATGGCGAAAAACTATTTTTTCATTAACCTTCGTTATTTCCTGTAACCGTAGCTATGGCTATGCTTTTCAGAAATGCCTTGGTTAATAAAAAAATAGTGATTTTCGCCTCTCATACAAATTCAGTTGTTATAATGTCTAAAGATAAAAAAAATTGAACGATGGTCAGCGATTCTTGGCTTTAGACTATTCCTCAGAGTAAGGGAATCTAAGGTGTTTGACAGATGTTCCGTTATTTTTTATCTCCTCGAGAGATTTCACCCCAATTTCTATATGTTCGGAAACAAATTTCTCATTAACCACAGCATCACTCTTTGATGTTTTGACGCCTTCCGGAACCATTGGCTGATCTGATACGAGCAATAAAGCGCCTGTTGGTATTTTATTCGCAAATCCCGTAATGAACAAAGTAGCAGTTTCCATGTCGATTGCCATGGCACGAGTTTTTCGTAAATAAGATTTGAACTCCTCGTCGTGTTCCCAAACGCGTCGATTGGTGGTATAAACTGTTCCTGTCCAATAATCGCGATTGTATTCTCGGATTGTAGTCGAAACTGCCCGTTGCAATGTAAATGCGGGCAGAGCCGGAACCTCCTTGGGAAAGTAGTCGTTCGATGTACCTTCTCCCCGGATAGCCGCGATCGGTAGTATAAGGTCGCCCACCGATGTTTTCTTTTTCAGCCCTCCACATTTACCAAGAAATAGGCAGGCCTTTGGTGAAACAGCACTTAGTAAGTCCATGATTGTGGCTGCATTTGCACTCCCCATTGTAAAATTAATAAAGGTAATACCGCGAGCGGTGGCGTTCGGCATAACCTTGTCTTTGCCTTTTATTTCGACATTATACGTCTCAGCAAATTTTTCGAGATAGCTGTTGAAATTGGCCAGAAGAATGTATTCGCCAAATTCCTCCAGAGGAATTCCGGTATACCTGGTCAACCAATCTTTGACGATTTCATTTTTCTCCATCTAAATTCTCTTCTTTATCTGCCTTCGCCTTCTCGGTTAGATGCTGCAAATAAAAGCATTATAGAGATAAGGTCTTCGGATTTTCCAAAAATACACAAAAATGGCCAACAGATATTTGTTAACTTCAATCCAGGATTATGGATTCAAAAAAAATCGCATCTAATCTTTTGATTGTCGGACTTATTCTGGTGGCTCTATACTTTGGGAAGGCTTTGATTATTCCTTTCGTACTGTCCTTTGTTTTTTGGTATTTATTGAATTCAATAAAGCGACTGGTTGGTGGCATCAGGATAGGCGACAAGAAACTGCCATGGTATGTTCAAATTTTAAGTGCCGCCGCCATACTTATTGGCCTGGCAACTTTTCTTGGGAAAATGGTGGCTAGAAATTTTGAAGAATTTGTTGAGGTCTATCCAAAGTACCACGCCAATATTATTGAGATCTCAGAAAGCATAACTGCTAATTACAACTTGCCTTTTTCTATGGACGAGTTGGTTCATCGATTGGATCTTCCCTCTTTAATGACTGAGATTTTGAATTCATCGCTGAACTTAGTGTCAACCATTTTTATCGTTTTGATCTATGTCATCTTTATCATTTTAGAGGAGAGAATTTTTCCTCAAAAGCTTAAAATGATCTTCACCTCTGCTGAAAAATTTGATGCTTTTTCAAAGACGATGCAAAAGATTGATGACTCTATTCGAACTTACCTTTCGATAAAAACGGGATTGTGCTTTTTATCCGCCGTCCTTAGCTACGTGGTTCTGATCATTATTGGAGTTGACTTTGCTGTATTGTGGGCCTTTTTAATTTTTTTGTTTACGTTCATTCCAATTATCGGTGCATTTGTCGGTGTTTTATTTCCAACCATTATAGCCTTCATTCAATTCGAAGGATATTTTGATGCCGTGTTGGTTCTATGCTTGCTTTCTGTCGCTCAATTAATAATCGGAAATTTCATAGAGCCGAAGGTATTAGGAGATAAACTTAATTTGAGTCCGCTTTCAGTGATTATTGCTCTTTCATTTTGGGGTGCTCTGTGGGGGGTAGCCGGAATGTTCCTTTGTGTTCCGATTACGGTAATTTTAATGATAATTTTTGCTCAGTTTCCAACGACCAGACCAATTGCAATTCTCTTATCCGGAGGCAGGGGGTTTAGTGATCCTGATGATCCAGAATAGCATAGGCCATCGAAATTTTTGGATAATCGATTTCGCCGGAAAGTTCATCATAGACAGGCTTTAGCTGATCTGTAACTCGTAATCTCGCTCTTGCTTCTTTCACCTGACTGATTTCATATTCAGTTATAAATTGATAGAGATCAACTGATTCTTTTTTAACGTATAATTGAATTAAATGATTGATGATTGTCTGTGTGCTCATTTTTCGATGTTCGGCAATCTCATCCAGACTTAAGCCGGATTTATAGAGTTCGAATGTCTTGGCAGTGGTTGATAATTTTTCGTTTTTGACCGTAGTGGCAGTACCCAGTATTTTCAACAGATCTTTGCCGAATCTTTCTACCTTAACCTTTCCCAAGCCGTGTACATCGTGAAGGTCAGCCAAGTTTGTTGGCATTTTAGCTAACAAATCATTTAAGGTCGCATCATTGAATATGGCATAAGCCGGCACCCCGTTTTTGCCTGCGAGATCTTTCCTGTAACTTTTGAGAACTGCGACCAGGGAGTCGTCTATTGGTCCTGCATCGATCCCAACTTTTTTCTTTTTCTTTTCTTTTGGATCGATTGGCATCGACAGGTTGATCATCGTGTCAGTTCGCAGAACAGCATCTCCGAATGCTGTAATTTTCAGGTGCATGGATTGGTCATAAGCAATCTCCAGGCCTCCAAGATTTATGAGCTGATTGACAAAGTGTTGCCATTCACGAAAACCATATTCTGCACCAACACCATAGGTCTTGATCTTGTGCAGATTTCTTTCGAAGATTTCGGCAGTTTTTCCCCCACGAAGCACGTTGATCAACAGATTCATTCCGACTGTTTGTCCTGTTCTCAGAACGGCAGATAGTGCTTTTTGAGCGATGATCTTTCCATCTATAAAGTCGGGAGGGTTCTCGCAGATGTCACAATTTCCACAACCCACTTGATTGAACTCACCAAAGTAGGAGAGGAGGACGTTTCTTCGGCATGAAGACGCTTCGGCATATTGCAGCATGCGTTTAATCTTCTCTTGTGATACAACCTTATTAGGACTGTCTTTTGTGAAATCATTCAACAGAACAACATCGCGGTAATTATAATAGAGTACTGTATCGGCTGGCAGATCGTCTCTACCTGAACGACCAATTTCCTGATAATAACTTTCAACATTTTTTGGAAGATTATTGTGAATGACCCATCTGACGTTGGATTTGTCAATTCCCATCCCAAAGGCTATCGTTGCGCAGATGATCTGATAATCGTCATTTATAAAGCCGTCTTGAACCAGTTCACGTTCACCAGTCGCCATTCCTGCATGATAAAAACGACTTTGAAAACCTTTTTCGTTAAAAAAAGCTGACCATTTTTCACATTCTTTTCTCGACAAACAATAGAGGATTCCGGCTGCATCCGGGCGATCTTTTAAAAACTGAATCAACTCGATCTCTTTCTTTTTTTTTGGTACTTGAGATCGTACAGTAAGACTGAGGTTAGGTCTATTAAATGAACTTAGAAATAATTCTGCCGAGTTTAATCCCAGCTGTTCGTGAATATCTGATCGGGTGACTTTGTCTGCGGTTGCTGTTAAAGCCATAAATGGAATTCCCTCACACTTTGCTCTAACCTCCTTAATTAACCTGTATTCAGGACGAAAATCGTGGCCCCAACTCGATACACAATGGGCCTCGTCAACAGCCACCATCGAGATCGGAATCTCCTTAATCCATTGATCAAATGAATGAACAAATGTCTCAGGTGAAACGTACAGAAGATCTACTTTATTTGATAGACAGTCATCGATCAAGATTCGTTTATCCATCTCGTTTAGTGTACTGTTAAAAAAAGCGCAGTTAACGCCATTTGCAGTCAGGGAATCAACTTGATCCTTCATCAATGAAATTAATGGAGAAACCACTATGACAGTCTTATCAAAAATGAGAGCCGGAATTTGGTAACAAATTGATTTTCCCCCGCCGGTAGGCATAATAACGATTGAATCCTGACCGCTAAGTGTTCGCTCAATTATCTCCAATTGAAGAGGTCGAAACACATCATAACCGAAGACTTCTTTCAATATTTTTTGAGGCGATCGCATCTTGCCAAAAGTAGCTTTTTTATCAGTTCGGTTTTGGAAAAGTTATTAACCAAATGTTACTTCCTTCTCCAATTAAAGGAGTAAAAGCAATGCCATTGTGATCAATTCTAAATAACCGGTTGGATTGAAAAAGCTACTTATATCTGGTTGGAAACAGACACTACTCAATGATTCCCAGATCTCTGAGTTCATCTTTAGAAACGGTAGGAGGGGAGATGCCCTCTCGAACTTTATTGGCGACCAGTTCAGCTATTTTTTTCGCATCCTTTTCAGAGGCAAAACCATTTTTGCCTTCTACCGCAGGAATATGAGGTTGGTTTACATAGACCGATCCATCCATTAAGATTTTGTATCCCCAACCCATGCCAGGGTTGTTGTAAGTTTCGAAAGTGACAGCTGCATTCGGAATGGATGAATTCATCAAGGGGTCAATATCGAGCTTGTCTTCGGGCACTTCAATCTCCGGATCAATTGAATTATCCGGAGAGACTGAGTCTTTAACTTCATTTGTCGAATCGGTGTCGGTGTTTATATCATTTTCATCATCTTCAGAATCAAATCCGGAGCAAGAAAAGAGCAAGAAAAGAGAAAAAAAGAGTAATCTTCTTATGGTCATTGTACGATGAACTTTTCTACCAGTTGTTGACCGGAATCAAAAGTCAAAGATACAAAATAGCTTGATGGTTTCAGCTCAGAGACTGATAGTTTAAATACTGATTCGCCTGCTGGTATTGTTCCTTGTTGAAGTAATCGGCCCATCTCATCGATGATTTGAAAATCAACTTCATTAACGAATTGCCCAAGGCGAATGTTCAAGTCGTCAGTTGTTGGATTTGGGAATAAGTTGACATCAACAATTTCTGTATTTGGTTCATCAGAGAGAATGTACACATATTCATAAAAATCATCGTACAAAATTGATGGGCTGCCACCATAACCGGTTCCACAAAATATCCTGTTTTGGACCGTCATTGCAACTGCTTGAGACCTGGGAGCACCCGGAAAATCAGCTCGTTGTGTCCAGGTGTTTCCAAAGTAATTGTACTCCCAGACGTCCTTTTTGTATTCGAGCATATTATCCTCGCCCAGCATTATGAAAGCGGTCGGAAAGACTGCGGTTCCACAGGCTCCCATTCTTGGTGTACCAGGGAAATCCGCTAGCTGATTCCACAGACCCGTAGCCGGAATGTATTCCCAAAAATCATTGAAGTATCCGAAATCACCCCGACCGGTTCCGAAATAGCCACGGCCCCCATTGTAAAACCGACGGCCTCTCGTCGCGGTGTTCCCGGAAAAGCAGCTATTGCTGTCCATGAATTTGAATATGGGTCGAATGCCCAGAAGTCATTGGTAACACTAAAAGTATTGTCGTATCCGGAACCGACATAAGCGATTGTATCCACTGAAAAGGCCACTGCTTCTCTTCGCGGCGTACCTCCAAAATCCGCCATTTGTGTCCAGGACGAATCCGTGTCGTCATATCGCCAGACATCCTTAAAAAAACTGGCGGCACCGGATCCCAATGCTACATAACCGTAAGACTTAATATTGAATCCTACCGCAGATTTTCTTTTCAACCCACTGCCGGTAGCTCCACCGAGAGATACCTCATCATCCCAATCATCCTGCTCAAGGTCGTAAGAAAACATTGCGCGTATTTCGTCGTCTATCTTGAGTCCTGTTGCGACCCATCCTTCGTCATTAATCGTAAATGAAACTGCCGTTGAACGCTTTGGTCCATTGAGCGAGTCTCGCTGTATCCAAACGTCTTGTGCCACAAGTCCGCTTGAAACGAACAAGAAGAGTAAGAGTAATTCTTTCTTCATCTATTTTACAATAATTTTAGTTGAACCCAGCAATTTAGCCGTCGGACTGATAATTGACAAAACATAAGCACCGGATCTTAATTGCGCTTGATCCAAACGTATGTTATTGCTGTTGAAAATTTCCTTGTGTACCGACCTTCCACTAAGGTCGTGAATAAGGAGCAAACCGTTTTGAATTTCATGCGGAAGCGATACCAGGGAGGTTTCGTCAACCGGATTCGGATAGACAAGCGGATCAATATTCTTCAACTCTTCAACTGACAATGGCCCGGCGGGAATATATTTGTACCAGCTTTGTTTCTTTCCACTGAGACCCTGTCCCAGTCCTGCATAGGCGGTATCTCCAATAGTGAATGCAACACCATACTTTCTGGCGCTTCCAGCGTAACTGGCCTTGATATTCCAGGAGTCAGAGAATGGGTTGTATTCCCAACATTCTTTTAGTACGCCACCATCTGATCCAAAGACTACATAGGCGCGACTCTCCATTACAAATGTTGATGCAGAGGAACGTTCGGTTCCCGGCAAGGATTGAACTTCTACCCAGCTAAAGGTAACCGGATCATATCGCCACCAATCTTTTCTATACAAATCGTGATCCGTTCCCATCCCCACATAGCCTTTGCCTTCCAGGGTAAAAGCCGAAAGTTGGTGTCGGTCACCTCCGGGAAAATTTGCCCTGGGGGTCCAAAAATTAGAGGGTGAGTTATATTCCCACAATTCCTGTGAATACCAGTCGGGGCCCCATTTACCACAGGCGACAAAACCTGATGTTCCTATTGAAAAACCGGCCGCAGCATAAATGCCTCCTCCCGGGTAGGTCGCTATAGGTGTCCAGATATTAGAAGAAGGATCGTATTTATAAAAATCTGACAACTCAAGCCCGAAATCCGATACCGCGTTGTCATTCCCGGTTCCAACATAACCAAAATTGCCTATTACAAATCCAACGGCATTTCGCCGAATTGAGCCGGGCACATCTGCCACTTGGGTCCAAGTGGTATCGAGAGGATTAAATTTCCACCAATCATTAAACACAAATTCAGCCGTGTCGACGCCTGTTCCGGCGTATCCAAAATCTCCGATGGCAAAGCCAACAGCACGAGTACGTTTAAGTCCCGGCCAATTTCCCATCTTAACCCAAGAATTTTCCTGCGCTTCAGAATAAAGGCTGAATGTTAAACAGAGTAATAAGAGTAAGCCTTTTTTCATATTGGTTATTTAACGATTTGAATTTTACCGTTGGCAAGAAGTGCGCCTGAACTCCTAATGGCATAAATATAAGTTCCTCCAGTAAGACCACTTAGCTCGACCTCAAGTCGGTTGTCGGTAAGTGTCCGTCGAATGATTGATTCTCCAGCCGTATTGTACAATTCAAGCTGAATATTTTCAGTTAATTCGATTCCCGAATTACCTAAATCAAAGGTGATATAGTCGGTGGCTGGATTTGGATAAGTTTTAATGCTAAGATCACCCAACTTATCAATGCCAAGAGCATTTGCTGGGTTATATTCCCACAAGTCTTTAAAATTTGTTCCGTTTGTTCCGGCTCCCATATAGGCTCTTTCACCAATTTCAAATCCATCAAGATATCTTCGACCCAAGCCCGGAAAATCAGCTAATTGAGTCCAAGTATCGGTGGCCGGATCATATTCATACATATCCCCGTAGTTAATTCCGCTTGACCAACTGGCGCCGCACAAAATGTAACCTTTACCATTTAGAGCAAATCCATAGGCTTCAACTCGCGGAATTGTACCAACATCAGCTCGTTGAGTCCAGCTATTCGTTGCAGGTTTATACTCATAAAAATCCAAACCGGCACCGACAGATGTTGATCCGGTTCCTACATAGGCTTTGTCGTCGATCACGAAAGAGCAGGTAGATGTTCGTGTGGGTCCTGGTAAGTCAGGTATGGTCATAACCCACGTGCCTGTTGGAATATGGTAGGCATAAAAATCCTTTCCCAATCCGGATCCTCCGGATGTTTGACCACAGCCAATGAAACCGTATTCACCCATAGTAAATCCTACAGCGCCACGTCTGGGAAAGGCCGGTAAATCGGTTACATACGTCCATGTATTTGCGATAGGATCAAACCTCCAAATATCAGTACTTAACACAGCCGGTGATCCGAGCCTGCCGGTTCCGACATACGCCTTGCCTTCATAAACGAAGTGAGCCGCGTGGTACCGTGTGCCCGGTCCATAATCGGCTACTTGTGTCCACGAATCTGTAGATGGGTCATAGGCCCAAAAGTCTCCAAGAACAACATTACCTGCAGCTCCGGAATTATAGTGACCGAGACCCATATAACCGATGTTTCCAATTGTAAACGAAGTTGTTCTGTGCCGCGCGACGCCGGGAAAGTTTTCTTTTTGATTCCAAATGGGTATGGCTTGGGCGTCTTCGAGCATAAAGAACATGGCGGCAATAAGTAATAGTTTTGTTTTCATTTTTTAATCATTATTTAACGATTTGAATTTTACCATTTGCAAAAGCATCCGTTTGCATCCTAATTATATAGATATACGTGCCAGACGCAAAAGAAGTCAAGTCAATTTCAAGTTTCTCATCTGTAAACAGTCGTTTCATAATCAACTGTCCCTGTATATTAATAAAATATAATTCAATATTTTCATTTAGTGCTATTGCTGAACCTCCTAAATCGAAGGTCACGTAATCAACTGCGGGATTTGGATATGTGTTGACAGTAATATCTTCATTATTTTCGATACTCAGAGCATTTGCAGGGTTGAACTCCCATAAGTCATTAAAATTTGTTCCGTTTGTTCCCATTCCCATATAGGCTCTTTCATTAATTTCAAATCCGTCAAGGTATCTTCGACCCAGTCCCGGAAAATCATCAAGTTGGGTCCAGGTGTCAGTTAGCGGTTCATACTCAAACATTTCCTGGCTATTCCAGCCACTGGTCGAGCTACTTAATCCGGTTAATATGTAGCCCTTGCCCATCAAGGAGAATCCATGGGCTTGTGCTCTTCCATTTGGCCCTACATCTGATTTTTGAATCCAGCTATTAGTTGCCGGTTTATATTCATAAAAATCATTTGACAAGCCCGCACCGGTGCCAACATAAGCTTTGTCTCCAATCGTAAATGCACAGGAGGATGATCTGGAAGGGCCCGGCATACTGGCGATGGTATACCAAGCGTTGGTTGAAACGTGGTATGCGTAAAAATCATTTCCTATAGATCCCTGACCACAGCCAACAAATCCAAACTCGCCCAATGTAAAGGCAACGGACCCACGTCTTGCAGAGGACGGAAAGTTTGCGATTGGAGTCCAGAAATTTGTAATCGGATCATATTCCCAAAAATCCGTTGTCCAACCCGTTGGGGATTGGCCAGTGCCGACATAGGCCTTATTTCCGTATACAAAATCGGCTGCGTGATAACGCAATCCACCACTAAAATCTGCAATTTGTGTCCAGGAGTCAGTGCTCGGATCATAAGCCCAAAAGTCTTGATGATAAACATTACCGGCGGCACCGGAATTATAATGCCCCAGTCCCATATATCCAATATTGCCAATATTGAAACCGGTGGTTCTATGTCTCGCAAGTCCAGGGAAATTTTCTTTCTTATTCCAAATAGTGACCGCTGAAGCCTCATCAATGATAAAGAACAGCGCTATTATTATGAATAGATTAGTTTTCATCTCCGGATTATTATTTTTTGTATTTGATTTACACCATTTTGGGTGAATTTCAATAAATAAATTCCCTCGGGATACTCATGAAGATTAATTTCATTTTTTCCATTTGTCATGTATCGTTCCAGAAGGAGCTTGGACTGAGGGTCGTACAGACTAAGCCATCCGTCGGTGTCAACAGACACATTCAAGACCTCATTGGCAGGATTAGGGTAAATATTGAATTCAAATTTTGCCAAGTCACTCACCGATGAATTGTTTGCTGCATTTATTTCCAGCGTGTAGTCCCCTTCAAAGGCTCCCCATCCTTGAACAACTATGAAGAAAGTATCTGTATCAGCAATCGGAATAGAAAGTTTTGAATAAGGAGAGCAGTCCGGTGAATCGTCATTGTAATAAAGGACTTCTCCAGCTGAATTTTGAACTGACAAATAAGTATCGAATGTTGAGAGACAGGTGGATATATCGAGGTAATTTTCGGTAATATCAGCGCCGAGTATTCTGTAATAAACGTCGGCAGAATTATAGACTGGATCAACATCCGTGTAGCAGCTTGCGCTATTGTTGGCATCGGTATATGGAAGGCTCGTCACATCAATTGGAGTGATCATGTCATCTCCCATCGTTCCGGAACAATCCACCCATGGAATAATGTTGATCGTGAAATCATAAACAGATCCCCAGGTAAAGGCTGCGCAAGGGTCAAGAGGAGGAAAAACAACCCCTGTCCAGTCCTCATATAACATAACACGCATTCTCGTTGTCCCGAGAGGAGCGGTTGCAGGAACTGTAAAATTGAAAGTATTCATTACCGGAGGAGTTCCTGTCCACGTGCCCAGTGATTCACCGGGCTCAAAGGAGTTTGATTGATCGTAATCAATCCATGCTTCTCCATCTCCTTCATAGAAACCACCGCAACTATTAAAATTAATGACTAAAGAATATGAGGCCGTCTGACCGAGATCGGCCCACCAAGTTGTTGCGTCTACAACTCCGGTCAATCCGGTACATCCGACGATATAGTCCATTGTAGTTGATTCGGCATTTAAGTAAACTTGGGATATATGGGAGTCCGCACCTGAAATTGGTCCTCCAGTCATACAATACTGCCCTTTAGCCACGGTCAGACATAGAAATACTATTAGAGTAGTAGCGAGTATGTTTCGAGTAGCAGACATGAGGAGGCTGAACAATTCCAAAAGATACGATAAATTTTGCTGTTCTGATTCTTATACTATTACGATTTTCATCCCCATTCAGTTGTCTCGTCGAGTACAAGATGTCGGAATTTTCGATAAATTGGTTTGCATTTTCGACTAAAAAGAGCAGTTCGAAAAGCACAGCAAGCTAAAATTCGTATTTTTGCCACAAATTACTTAATGTCCGTAAGAGATTTAGAACCTGTTGCTATTTGGAATCATTTCGAAGATTTGAATGCCGTTCCGCGAGCTTCTAAGAAAGAAGAGCAAGTTCGGCAATTCATGGTTGATTTCGGAAAAAGTCTTGGATTGGAAACAATCGAAGATGAGATTGGTAATGTGGTTATTAAAAAACCGGCTACGGATGGCATGGAGGATAGAGAGACGATTATTCTTCAGGCGCATATTGACATGGTACATCAGAAAAATTCTGAGACAGAATTTGATTTTACCACACAAGGAATACAGTCATTTATTGATGGAGATTGGGTGAAGGCTAAGGGTACGACTCTTGGAGCAGATAATGGTATGGGTGTCGCTGCGGCGATGAGCTTATTGTCAAATAAAGAAATTGCCCATCCGGACTTAGAGGCTTTGTTTACGATTGATGAGGAAACAGGTATGACAGGCGCGAAGCACCTTGATTCCAAAATGCTGACGGGTGAAATATTATTGAATTTGGATACAGAAGATGACGATGAGTTTTCTGTAGGATGTGCAGGCGGAATTGACACCACTGCGACTTACGAATATAAGGAAGAGGATGTTCCTTCAAGTTTCGATGCCTTTAGTGTTAAGGTCAGAGGTTTAAAGGGGGGGCACTCCGGTATTGATATTCACCTTGGCCGGGGAAATGCAAACATATTGATAAATAGAGTTCTTTTTGCGATTAGCGAAAGAATTGATATTCGAATATCCTATTTATCGGGCGGGAGTTTGAGGAATGCTATTCCGCGTGAATCGGAAGGCATAATTGTTTGCGATTCTTCAAAGTCCGGTGACAGTACCTATGTGCCCATGAACACAGGAGACCATG
>CAZCAD010000020.1:0-10955 GCA_964496525.1 uncultured Flavobacteriales bacterium
TTGAGGAAAATGAAAATATCGCAAAAAGAAACTTTTCTAATTTTGTAGAGTTTCCTACCAGACACTATTTAAGGTTTCTTAAGGGTTTCAGGCCCTTCGGAAGTGGCGAAAATACGGATTTTATGCTAGTTCTATTATCTTTACTACTATGCGTGCAAGCAAATGCCGGAAAAGTCATCTTTTTCTGCTAACCATTTTATTGTTTACCACCGTCAGTTTTGCCGGTGCAAATCCAAATCCGGAGAAACCTCTATTTTCGGAATTGATACGTGTTGATTCTATTTATCAAAAAGCGAAAACTTCATTTGAAGACTACGTCAGGAATTTATATGCCGACATCGATGACGATGACATTTCTTACGAATTGTTTTTTCAAGGTCTAACCGGTTATCACAATATGTTGAAGAGAGGAGAGCTTCAACGACCGGATATTTTGACCTTGATTGATTTCTCCAGGGCTTCATCTGAACCCCGATTTTATATTATCGATTTATGCGAAAGGAAAGTGTTGCACGCTTCAATCGTTGCACACGGATCCAAGTCCGGAGGTTTGTTTGCCAGGCATTTTTCAAACGATGAAAATTCACATCAATCCAGTCTGGGTTTCTATTCGACGGGAACAACCTACACAGGCAAGTACGATTTGGCCTTGAGATTGAACGGAAAAGAACATTCAAACAGTCATGCATCGAGCAGGGGAGTGGTCATGCACGCTGCGAAGTATGCGACTTATGAGTTTTTAGATCAGAACGGATGTACGCTGGGTCGTTCGTTTGGATGCCCCGCACTTCCTTTTGAAGGATTTGAACAAGTAGTTGAATGGATTAAAGGAGGAACATGTCTTTACATCTACTACCCATCTCGCTCGTACAAACGTCATTCAAAATATCTGAATAGACGAGGTTATCTGCAGGATTTTGTGAGCTATTAGTAGCACACATCAATCACACAAGAATCCAGGAACTCCTCAGTCATCTTTGCTCCAGACGGAATTGATATGAGCGAGTAAATCTTTTCGTTCTCCAGTACTTCTAATGGAAGATTAATTCCAGGACCGTAAACCGAGTAGAAATAGTTATCCTTCGGTTTTAAAGTAGGAATCACGTAAGAGCTTCCTTTATACCGCTTCATTACTTTTTCGATCCAATTAATTTTTCTTATGTCACTTCTGACGATATCACCCCGGGTGGCATCGTTTACGTATAGTAATATCAGGTCATGTTCACCACCAACAACGTACCAGCCGTCGTCATAAGCTTCATTTTCTTTAGTTTCTGATCCATGTACAATGATCTTCTCAGATCCGAGGCTATGAGTAACTTGATACTCACCGGCGTCTAAAACTTTCCATCGCATATACAAAGGTGGAATGGAATCATTCATTACAGTCTCCTGGCTCATGTTTTTGACTGAGACATGAACGGTGTCATCGGTTGGGTTGAAGAATTCAACTTTTCGCTCGCCTTCATAAATAATCTCGGGAATATCCGCTGCGATTTCCGTTTCCTCTTCGACTTCAGAGCCACTGGTCATATAGGTTCCCAAACAGATCATGATTATTCCCCATATCCAAACCGGTATCCAGAAAAAATCATGTCGTCTTTTATCCGGCATGATTTCGCCCGGTTCACGTTTCATGTCCTCCACATCACTAAAACCGAAGATCAAAATGATTCCAGCGAGAAGACTGAAGATTCCCGCCCAGAATAATGACCAGCCGGTATAGTCAGCATTGCCGAGACGTAAATCGTCGTACCAATAACTGCAAATCCACAAGGAAAGCGCTAAGAAAATGAGGACAATGATTCCTGCTCCTCGCCAAAAAAATACCATCTTAATTTTTTGTTAGGGTTGGGATTCGAATATAGTCATTTGCCGGTTAAAATTAAGATGGTATTAGGTCCACTGTTCAACTTTTGAAGCATTATTTCTGTCCATAAAGAGGAGCTTATATATTGCAAAAAAAATCCTTATGAAGACCCTGGTTATAACTTGCGCGTTGTACCTCATAAGCCCTTCTCTTTTACCCCAATGCGACACATTTGTTGTTGATGTTGACATGAGCAATCCATCTTGTTATGGATTTGCTGACGGCTGTTTAACTTTAAGTCCATCCGGAGGAACACCTCCCTATACCATTGAGATGACAGATGAGTCCGGAGCAATTATTAATGTCGGTGGTGTCCCGATGCACTGGGTCAGACACTTGTGGATACGGTCACGCTCGATTCAATAAATCCGGCTACCCTTATAACCGTCTACGCAAACCATAAGAAGGGCGAAATAATTGTGTAAAATGAATATACGGGAGAACAAACTAAAATTTCAATAATGAACATTTGGGGTCAGGTATTAAGTAAGAATTTGTTGACCTCCGGCACGAATGTGGTTCAGGTAAACAGCAGCACCGGTGTGTACTTTTATGAAATAAAATCTTCAAAACCGGAAAGCTAAATTTCTAGAACGACTTTTTAATAACAACCAATCTTTCATGGTCAAGAAGTAATCCTTGCTAATTAGCGGTAAACATGCGTCTGCTTATTTTTTCAGAATCAGCCGCTGCTGATCGATAAGCGTCTGATTTTGAAAAACAGAAAGAACGTACACCCCATCCGCCAGATCCGGGAGGTCCATTTGATCGTGATTGATGATAGTTTGCCGAACGACTTCTCTTCCTGCCACATCACTGATAACGACCTCGTATGGTTTTATAGATTCTGAATTTAGATTAACACTAAATGCTCCATTCGACGGGTTTGGAATAATAACTAGTTCATCCGCTTTTGATTCCATCTCAACTTTCTCAATTGGACTATACTCTTCCAATCCTGAAGCATGAATTAATTTTATGCGATAAAAATTATTTCCAACAAAAGGATTTACGTCGAACCACCTAAAAAGTCCTGTAATAGACTCTGCGGCAGGTACAGTGGCGAGCTCTTTAAAGACACCATCGTTTGCCGATCTTTCGACAATATATCGGTCAATTTGAACCGCTGTCTCCATCCAGTCAAGCCGCACATAATCATCTATGGCCTCTACCGTAAAGTTCATCTCCTCATTATCCAATGGACAGCTAACCGTAAAAGTCGCCACTACCGAAGTACCACAGCCATCAGTCACGGTACATGTGTAGATTGCCGGTGTCACCGCAACAGTAATAGTTGCGGTTGTTTCACCCGTACTCCATGAAAAGGTATAGGGAGGAACTCCATATAACTGTGTCGGGTCAAGAGTAAAAGTACCGACACAATCCGCATCATTTAGCGTTTGACTACCATTTCCAGTAGCTGTATTTCCAAGTGTTTCTATTGATCTTCCCTGTACCGTCACCTCCCATTGATCCATTGATTGGCAGGTACTGGTCCCCCAAGTACAATTGTCAACTCCAGCCGCACCGGTACACCATGTTCGATTCAGATTAATCGTAAAGGTGAGTGTTTGGTCCGCACAATCTGGTGCGTAACATTGTGCCAAAGATTGGGTTCCGTTATTATTAAATGGAAGAGTTGGATTCCAGGAGCCCGAGGTGTTACATCCGGGACAAACCCAAACAATGCCCGGAGCACCAACCGGTGAGGCACCACCACATGAGCTTGTGATCCAAACTTGTGCTTCTGACATCCAACAATTAAAAATACTTGAGCTACAACCTGCTGTCCAAACCCACCAGGTGATTTGTGTATCCCATGGTGTCGAGCCTCCGGGAAAAGTTACATCTAAATTAGTGCTACAAAAAGCAGGTGAAGGCAAGGATCCTGTAAGGCCGAATCCCGAAGTAACAGGACCAACGGCAGTAAATGTTGGATCAACAATAAGCGGATAAACCAAAAGAGGATCATTGAGATGAACCGAGTCGCATATTACACTAAGATCCTCTCCACTAAGTTCATATTCACTCGTCCATTCTCCTTCATGATCATCAGTCGATGAATCATAAGTTAAGGCGGGTCTAAAAACTGCCTGCGTCTCACCGCTAAAAATATTGTAAATCTGCACAAAACCTTTTACCACCGGATCCTCATTATCGATCAGGATTCCTAAGTTATCTCCCAAGTCCATGTGGTCGATAAAACGTATCTCTTTTGCATCCAGGTTCTCTTTGATAATAAACTCGGATTTCACAGAAGCTTCTCCATAAATCATTCGCATATCAACAGATGGAAAAATGTCAGTGATATAAACGCTAAAATTTCCGATGCTAATATTACTCCAGTTTGCATCATAATAGCTCACGGCATTGTCATTGGCTGTTAGTTTCATTTCGAACGAATTGAACTTCACCGGATTTCCTGCCAAATCCAACACAGAACATTTATTTGTAAGATCGAGGGCTGTCGGAACAGGTTGATTTCCTGATTTAAATAATCCTACAGTGACCGGTCGAAGAGCCGGGTCAATTGCCAGCAAATCCCCCTCCTTTAAAAAGTTTATCGGCTTGGATGATTTTTGAATATAAAAGAAAAGTGGGTCATCGAGATCAACATAGTAGCGCTCGTCAATTTTTCGCTTACTCAGAACCTCAACAACATTTTTACCATGCGGTGCTTTAAAAGTTAATTTGCCAAAATCAGGATGAGAATAATTCGCCGGATCATTATACTTCATTCCATCCTGAATAGAATAAGTACGATGTGTCGCAAAATTTTGCAGGGTCTGTAAATCAACTAACTCATCGGGTGGCAGAGACTGGGCACAGATAATCGAACTGATAAGGAAAAATAAGGCAAAGACAGCACCTTTCAACACAAAAGTCTCGTGTACGTCAATAACGCCCCAACCGTGGATGGATTTTGTTCCCAGCATTAAGTAGCGTATTATTAGATAGTTATGATAAATCTATTCATAAAAAGTTGCATAACCAAAACATTTGGACTCACGAGCACTTAGACGCGTCGAAGGTTCTAATTTAATCGATAAAAGTCCATAGAATAAGTAGATTAGTTCATCGATACCTTTGATTACTGCATCGATTATTTCACACGCTTTGGCTAAATTACCTAACTTTGCCCTGATTAATTATCTGAAGAGGATTGAAGTACGCTATTGCATCCGGAATCTTAATTGTTGGATTAACCATTGGTTTTTTCATTGGTCAGGCTGTGTCAAATGATGAGGTAGTTGAGACAACCGACGATGGCAATCCTGTCGAGTTCATAACAGAATATATTCGCGATACGGTAGTTCATAAAGAGAGGATCGAAGTACCCATTTTTAATGATACGTTGGCGCTTCTTGATTCACTCTTGGATTCGACTCTTTTAGTTCTGGATTCAACATATATCGATGACTACAATGACAGTATTGAGGATGCTTCTGAATTAAATATTCACCGGGAAAAGAAAATAAGCCAAATCAGTCTTCCAATCATTTACCTTTCTCAGACGATAGATAATGACACAGTGATCAAAGACATGCTTGGAATAACCGAGACGAGAGTGAAGAGTATAGTTGTCGAATTTTGGGAATCACCTTTGAACTTCGCCGGCTATAAATTATCGCGACATAAGTTGGTTGTTTACGGACTATCTCCGCAACATGATTATAATATGTACCGTAAAAAAGATGATTACTTCTTGTCCGCTCAGGAAGTATTTTATGCGATGAGAGAAACACAAGAATTTTTAAATTACAAAGAAGTAAGCAAGGACGTTGTATTCAATGATTGAGTTTTATAAATATCAGGGTACAGGCAACGATTTTTTGATAATCAATAATCGAGACGGGAACTTTGAGGGCGATAAAGTTGCTTTTGCCAAGAAGTGGTGTGGCAGAAGATTCGGTGTCGGTTCTGATGGTCTTATATTTCTTGAGAATCATCAAAAGCTTGACTTTAAAATGGATTTTTACAATCCGGATGGAAGTCAGAGCTTTTGTGGAAACGGTTCTCGTTGCATCATGGTATTTGCAAAGCGGCTTGGCGTCATTCTTGATTCAGCGACTTTCGAAGCTATTGATGGAATTCACGAAGCGAAATTCACAGGGGATGGTGTTTCAGTAAAAATGGCTGACGTACATGGCGTTGAAATTATCGGTGCTGATCATTTCATCCAAACGGGCTCGCCTCATTATATCTCTTATGAAAATGCAACAGTGCGCGATATCATTGAATTTGGTAAAAGCATTCGTTACTCTGATCGATTTAAAACACAAGGAACAAATGTGAATCTTGTACAAGAAACGGGTTCAGATTCAATTTCTGTTTTGACTTATGAGAGAGGAGTGGAAAACGAAACCTTTTCTTGCGGAACCGGAGCTACGGCCTGCGGTTTAAGCTTAGGCTATAAAAATGAGATGGAACACGGCCCCGTCAAAGTAAAGGTCAAGGGAGGAGATTTAACAGTACATTTCAATAGAAAAGGAGATGAGTTCGCCGAGGTATGGTTGGAAGGTCCTGCACAGTTCGTCTATAAAGGAGAGATTGATGCCTAAAATTACAGCGCCGGTAAAATTATATGGGATAGATGTCAGAAAGAGCTATTTACTCTTGATAAATCCGGATCAAATCCCCCATCTTGTTTTAGTCATTCAAAATAAATATTTCGCCCTAACGTATAAAGAGTCTGTTCTGCAGAGAGATTTTTCACTCTATTTTGATTCCTTGAAAAGAGCTGGGAAAAAACTAATATTCCTTGAACTGGCGAAAATTGAAAAAAATCCGAAGGATGTATTTGAAAAATATTCTGAAGCCGGAAAGGTAAGTTGTTTTCAACCAATTAAGGAAATCCTGATCCCGGAAAGTCCGTCCAACTTCATTTTTGAATTGGTTCCCGAACTTTATAAGCAAGGATTAATAAAGAAGTCCTACCACTTAAATCTTGGGGCATATTTGGACGACTTAGGAGATTTTAAAATGAGCATCTATTCAAAAGCGGCTATATATTCGTACATTGAATCGTTGAAAGAGAAACATGCTGAGAGGATCAAAAGTACATCTTAGAACAATTGAACCCGCTGATGCGGACTTGCTTTTAGCCTGGGAAAATGATCCGTCCAATTGGAAGGTGAGCAACACCTTAGTTCCATTTTCGAAAGAGCTGATCAAACAGTATGTGAACACAGCACAAGACATTTATTCAGTGAAGCAAATTCGATTTATCATCTGTAAAAATGATGATGATCAAGAAGTCGGTGCAGTTGACCTTTTCGATTTCGATCCAAAACATCAAAGAGCCGGTATCGGCATATTAATTCATTCCGATTCGCAAAATAATGGATATGCACATGAAGCCTTAAGCTTAATTGAAAACTATGCTCTTCAGCAAGTTGGCATCCGAAATTTATACTGCAATATTCTCGAAGATAATCCCAAAAGCATCGCCCTTTTTGAAAAATCGAAGTTCATAAAAATAGGGCATAAGTCAAACTGGTTCAATGATAAAGGAGCCTGGCTGGATGAGTTGATGTATCAAAAGGAGCTGCTGCGGTGAAGAAGCTCATATACTTAGCCGTTTTTCTTGGAATTTGTGCAGCTGCCTGGTTTTATGGTAAGCCAATGTATGATTTGCATTTTACGACGATCGACCTTTCGGACAAGGATAAAATCATTTACATAAAAACCGGAAGTTCACTGAAAGATATTGCTCAACTGCTTAATGAGGAAAAAATCGTTTCAGAAGAGGTGTTTCTGGATTTTTCTGAACGATTGGAATTCACTGACGATAAAGTCGAAGCCGGTAAATACAATATAGTCGGCAAAATGAAAGTCAAGCACCTGATTTACGGTTTAAAAAATGGTAATCAGGAAATCAAAGATGTTCGGATCACTTTTAACAACTGTCGGTCGATAGAGGAAATGGCGGGAAAGGTTGCGCCGAATATTGAGGCAGATTCTTCTGACATTGTCAATTTTGCATGCGATCCCCGAACAATTGATGAATTCGGATTTAACGATGCGACTTTCATGGCGATGTTTTTGCCGGACACCTATGAAGTCGGCGAATGGGACATGAGCGCAGAGGAATTTATCGATTTTATGGCCGATCAGTTCAAAAATTTCTGGAGGGATGAAGGAGGTACACTTCGTGGAAGTAAACTACATGACCTCGGTCTTGAACAATCGGAAGTTACCACTTTGGCCTCAATTCTTGAAGCCGAACAGGGAATTCATTCGACGGAGTGGGAAACAATAGCGGGACTGTACGTAAACAGACTGCGAAAAGGAATGAAGTTGGAATCTGATCCAACCGCTAAATATTGCTGGGGCGATGAATTAGATGGAGTGCAACGAATTTTAAGCGAACATCTAAAAAAAGACTGTCCTTATAACACCTACCTATATGCCGGATTACCCCCCGGACCAATTAGCATGCCCTCGAAAAAAGCCCTTGATGCGGTTCTTAATGCCGAATCACATAACTATCTGTTCATGTGTGCGCGTCCTGATAATTCCGGACTTCACAATTTTGCCGAGACCTTTGCCCAACACCTGGTCAACGCCAGGAAGTTCTGGAAGTACATGGATTCAAGAAATGGTTAGGGCCCTAACACAACTACACAATTTCGTCCAGATCATCGATTGTTTCATCGTTGTTGATTCGTTCCGGTTTACTGACACCAATTGCCTGAACCAAATAGACAATGCTAAAAGCCAGCATCATAACCGCAAAAATCATCCAGCAAGGCCCGGCTTCATCGTAAGAAGCACTGCTTGGTTCAGCTAAAATCAACATATTGATTAATAACAGAATTCCGTTGAGAGAAATTGCAATTATCGACATCACCCTGGTCGTCATGGTTTTCACCCTAACCAGGTTGATGATATTAGAGAACGCAAAGAACAAAGTAAAAACAAGTGAGAACAGTCCGGCTTCCGTGGTCATTTCCGCTCGGCTCGGACCGTAATAGTAATAATCGCCATAACCATAATCCCAACTATTGTAATAGGCCGATTCAGTTTCAAAAAGGTAATAAACCGCTAAAATAAAGAGGGTAGGCGCAGCGATAATTCCGATGATGTTGATAGCTTTCATAAGTGCTAAATTAGTTGAGCATTTACTTGCCCTTTGATAAATATCCGTACTGATCAGAATATTCAAGCATCTGATCTTCAAACTTTTCAACCTGGGTGATTTCAATATCAGTAATGTTTCCTTCCTCATCCATCACCGGCCTGAGAACCGGATTTGTAAATCCATTGTAAGGCGCGATGTCCAATGTCTCAGCTCTTTCCAAAACCTCTGCATGAAGATCTTTGTCCACTTTTACACCATAAGTTTCGACAAGATTTTTTCCGGTCTCATAATCTCCTTCAGATTTAATTCGTTGAATTTCTTTCAACAATTGACCAAATAATTCTCTCAACTTTTCATAGTCGTGAATTTCGTAATAGGTTTTGCCATCTCTTTCGATTCTTTCAACAACATTGTCCGCCTGTCCCCTCTCAAAAGCCCATCCGGCAACTAATTGGCGATTTCTCATGTGAGCCTCTTCAATGTCCGCTCCCGGCTCAAGTCGTCGTAGCTGAACCATTAACCCATTGCGGATATAATCATCGTATTCTGCTCTGCCCACTTCTAATGACTCCATTAAGCCAAGCTCAACAGGCTTTTGATCCATAATAAAATAAAGTGCAACCAAATCAGCCCGGGCTTCTTCCAAAGTTGAAGAGTAGTTCTTTAACGTTTCTTTCGGAGTACCTATGCCCGGATTTAGTTTCCCTGATGCGTGACCGATCACTTCGTGCATCGCCGTGGACATTTTTCCTGCCAATTTTAGATGTTTTATCGCTCGATCAATCTCTTCATCATCATGTGAAAATTCGCGCAGAATCCCTTCACCTCCGGCTTCGCTGTATGCCTGAACGATATTTCCTAAACTGACAGATTTGGATCCATGTTCAGCACGAATCCAGTTATTGTTTGGAAGGTTTACTCCAATCGGGGTAGACGGTGATGAATCCCCGGCTTCTCCGGCCACATTCACAACTTTATAAGAAACTCCTACTACATTTTTTTTCTTATGCTCATCCATGATACTGGAATTATCCTCAAACCACTGAACATTGTCTGCAAGTACTTTCATTCTCGCCGATGCATCAAAATCTTTTATTTGAACGATACACTCGTACGCGCCTCTCATACCTTTAGGATCCCCATAAACTTCAACAAATCCATGAATATAGTCGATGTCCCCGCTCGTCGCCTGAGACCATGCAATGTTGTAATCCACCCATTTCTCAAGATCCCCCGTCTCATAATATTCGATCAATAGTCCAAGAGCCTTTCCTTGCGCCTTATTCTCGGCAACTCCTTGAGCTAGTCTTAACCATCTAACTACTTCCACCAAGGCATCATTATACATTCCGCCCACTTTCCATATCTTTTCTGTGACATTGCCATCAGCATCTTTTACAAGCTGTGAGTTCAACCCAAATTCAACAGGATGATCTCCGGCATTCGCCATTTTCTCTTTATAGAAATTGTCAACGTCCTCTTCCGTTATATTCGTTCCGTAGAAGTTCGTAGCCGAAGCTGTCATTAAATCTCTTTCGGAATCCAAACTCACGCGTTTATTGTCGGCATCCGGATCAAACATAATGTCCACTATTTCTGTACTAAGCTTTGCTCCTGTTTCTTTCAGAAGACCGTCAAAATACGTCCTGGAAAACTGCGGCTTAAATTTGTCCATTGAATAGTGATGATGGATTCCGTTCGCGAACCAAATTCTTTTGAGATAAACCTCGAAGTTGTTCCAATCATCTGTTGTCTTATCACCATCATAGCCGGTATAAATATTTTCCAATGAATTCCTGATTTCCAAATTGTGTCTGAAATTTTGATCCCAGATAATGTCCCTTCCGGACAATCCTGCTTCATAGAGATAGTAAACCAGCTTCTTTTGATCCAGACTTAATTGATCGAATCCGTTAATTTCGTATTGAAGAACTTGAATATCAGCAAAAACGTTCCCATCATTTTTCTCACGCTCAAATGTTTCGGTATTGGTAGAATCAG
>CAZCAD010000020.1:10971-16487 GCA_964496525.1 uncultured Flavobacteriales bacterium
AGTGCTTCCACCGCAGCTCATTAGCAATGGTAAAATGAATAATATCAAAATGGTTTTCTTAAATAAATCCATAAATTTTTACTTTTAGAGATTAGTTCAAATTTTCACTTTGGCAAGGCCAAATTTTTTGAGCGGTTAAAAATAGCAATACTTTACTATTTTGGCCTAATTTAGCTGATCTTATACTGCTTCAATAAGTGTCATTCCCGAACCATAAAACTAGCATTTTTTGTTTTTCGCTCGTACTTTTTACTGTTGCCGGATGTTGTGAGGATGAGGAAGAAATCGACTACTCTTTTTTTGTTGCCGGACATGCGTATGGTGGGCCTGAGGGATATGTCGGGGGTTTTTACAAACCATTTGTAAATCAATTTGAATTTATGAATACCGATTCAACGCTCAGCTTTGGCGTATTTACGGGCGATGTGGTAAAGCACGACCAGAGAAAATTCTGGGATTTAGTTCAACGAGATGTCCAAAAAATTGAGATGCCCGTACATCTTGCTCCGGGAAATCATGATGCGAAAGACAATGAATTTTATCATCGCCACATCGGTAAACGTTACTATTCTTTTGGCCGAGAGGGAGATTTGTTTTTAATTCTTGACGCCAATGACGGTTGGAATATATCAGGAGCGCAATTGGATTTCGTGAAAAAGGCAGTGGCTGAGCATGAGGCCGGCTCGGGAAATATTTTTGTTTTTACGCATCAACTTATTTGGAGGGAGCATCCGCGCTACAGAAAAATTGGAATGAACTCGCCCACAGGTCAGGCCGGGGAACTGTCATTTTGGGATGAAGTTGCACCGCTATTCCTGGATTTAGAATGTAAAACCTACTTTTTTGCAGGGGATGTTGGTGCCTTCGATTGGGCCACCTCTGTTTTTCATGATGAGATAAAAAATTTAAGCTTTATCGCCAGTGGAATGGGAGGTGGAAGACTGGATAATTATATCATTGTCGATGTTCTTAAAAGCAAGGATGTCAAATTCCGATTGATCTCTTTAGATTCAGATAAGTTCCTTGGAGCTCTGGAAGATTATTAATACATCCTTCAATCCTTTGCAATAATTTTTTAGTCAAGCAAAGTCAGCACAAAAGCGCTAATATTGTTGGTCCTGATTGACCAGTGTCAAGTCAAGGATAAACCTTCGGGTAATCCGGGGTATCTTTTGTGCCATCTCTGCGTTAAAAAATCGTTCCATAGCTTAGGCTATGCAAAGATTTTTTGCCTTGACCTGACACAAAATCTGCTTCCGCCTTACCCGTATTTAACCTTTGACTTGACACTAGTAATTGTCCATCAGAACGTCGAAAAGTTCTTGAAGATCTTCTTCGTATTCATCGAAACTAACCTCCCAGGAGCCGGGATTTCTCATGAACTCCTCTGTAACCTCACGCTCTATGAACTTTGTAACGGTCGCTTTCATAACAACATTATAACGCTCCACTTCATAAATTAGCGGAAATCCTTTAACACCTCTGTACGAAGAATAGAAGTAAGCATCTTCAGGACGAAGCGCTTCCGTAAACCAGGCGTTTGAATGCGTGTGGTCTCCATTTTTCTCTTTAACCGTATACTCAGAAGCCCATAAACCCTGAACGCTGTCTTGTTTACCACTGGACTTTACTTCATAAATCGGTTGAGAAATTAATAATTTCTTGAGGTCAGCCTCAGAAAGAATGCAGTAGTAATCCTTGTCTCCAAAATCCAATCGCATTTCAATGGATTGATCTGATTCATCTGAGACTATTTGCATATTTAACAACCTACCTCTCGCGATCTCGGTTTTTGTTTTGGTCCCTTTGAAAATCACTGTCATTGTTTGCGGCAGCACACGCCCAACTAAACCGGCAGTGTCAGCATAAGGATAATTCATTCTATACTCCAGTTCTCCTTCAAGAATCCGATTATCGCAGGAGTAAAACATCCCGGCAATGCAGATCAATATAAGCGAAACATGATTTTTCAATTCTCAGTAGCAATAAATCAGAAAGGCGAAGATATTGTTTTTTTTGTAGGTTCTTTATTTTTTGAGTAGTAGAACTAATCTATTAGAATATTAAAAAGTTCCTGTACTTCGGCTTCATATTCGTCAAAGCTGATTTCGACTAAGGATGGATCGCGCATAAATTCTTCTTCCTTCACCTCTCGCTCTGTGAAATTGGTGATTTCGAGATGCATGATAATACCGTAGCGTTCTACGTCGTAGACTACAGGTAAACCTTTGATTCCTTCATAGGAAGAATAAAAATAAGCTGCCTGAGGTATGAGATCCTCAGTAAACCATGCGTTAGCACGCTGAACGTCATCTTCAGCGCAATCGACGGTATATTCTTTTGCCCAGGTTCCGTTCAGAGCCGGTCGACTTAACCGTATAATTTGGTTGTGATTGTTTCAACTTTTCAACTTCGGCTTTATCCAGTGAACAGAAATATTTTTTGCCACCGAAATCCAAACGCATTTCTACCGATTCATCTTCCTCATTTGAAATCACTTCAGTTTGAAATATATTACCGCGAGAAATTTTCGAACGCACCTCCGTCCCCTTAAATGTTACTGTCATTTCTTCAGGGAGCACAAGCTCCATGAAACTTGTGAGCTCAGTATGTGGGTATGTAATGGTGTAGAGTATTTCACCCTCCGGAATTTTAGGATTACTGCAGGATATCGCGCAAAAACAAACAAAAAGTAGTGGCAAAAGAAGTTTGGCCATTGTCGTTATTTTTCCAATAAACAAATATATCAATTTTGTTTGCATGAAGAGACTCCGGTCAGAGCAAGAGACTAATTTTTGATTCTTTGAAACGCCGAGATTTCATACATTAAAAAGACTAAATTTGCGGGAGCAAGAAATTTAATGTCCGAAATTAAAATCATAGAAAACGCTTCCGAATTAGGAGCCGGGGCCAGAGGCGCGAGTCTCGGTCTTGGCGCAATGAAAGTAGCCGCACACAAGAAAGGTAGTTCCCTGTTTGGTGACTTTGAGCGATTCGTTATTGACGATGAGAATGAGCGTTTGAATGATGCTGTACTTTTTAAGTTTGCCGCCTACATTGAAGGGATTCTGACAATTTATCAAGTTGTTTCCGATACGGTGTCATATATATTAAGAGAAGGAGATTTTCCGATCATATTGGCAGGAGATCATTCCTCTGCCGGAGGGACATTGGCAGGGATAAGAGCGGCGTATCCGGACAAACGTGTCGGCGTTGTTTGGATAGATGCCCATGCCGACATACATACGCCTTATACAACTCCCTCAGGTAATATGCATGGAATGCCCTTGGCAACAGCATTAGGAATCGATAATAAAAAAGCAAAAACAAATGAGGCCGATCCTGACGCTATGGAGCTCTGGGATCAAATGATTAATCTAAATGGAACTTCACCAAAGATCAATCATGAAGACCTGGTATTTGTTGCGGTTAGAGATACCGAACAGGCTGAAAAAGATTTGATGAATAACTGGAACATTAAGAATTTTGAAGTAGGGGAGATTCGAGAGTCAGGTGTAGACAAGGTTGTTGGGCAAATAAAAAAGAAACTTGATCAATGCGATGTGGTTTATGTCTCATTTGACGTAGATAGCATGGATTGCGAATTGGTTTCAATGGGAACAGGCACACCGGTTAAGAATGGGATTACAGAAGCGGAAGCATCTGAAATTGTTCGGAAGTTGGCTGTCTGGGAGAAGTGCTGTTGTTTGGAATTTGTGGAGATTAACCCATGCCTGGACGACAAGATCAACAAAATGGCCGAGGTCAGCTTTGAGATACTCGAGAAGACCGTTACTGGTTTGCAGAGCCGTATAAAATGACATTAGCCGAGGAATTATATCAGCCAATTGCGGATGTTCTTTCCTCCCTCTATGGGTTGGAAGCCAGTCCTTCTATAGTTCAATTGCAAAAAACCCGGAAAGAATTTGAAGGCGATATAACCTTGGTTGTCTTTCCATTTTTGAAGGAATCGAAGAAAGGCCCTGAAGAAACAGCGAACGAAATTGGGGAGCGTTTAAAGGCCGAGGTTGACCAAGTCATTGATTTCAACACCGTAAAGGGATTTTTGAATCTGCACATTCGAGATGACTATTGGCTGATACGGCTTGGCGAAATTGCCATACGGCTTGATGAGGTTAGGACAGAATCCAGAGGTCGGATGATGGTTGAGTTTTCTTCGCCAAACACAAATAAGCCACTGCATCTGGGGCATTTACGAAACATCTTTTTGGGTGATTCTGTATCAAATATATTAACGGCAACCGGTCATCCTGTCGTTCGAACCCAAATTATCAACGATAGGGGAATTCATATATGTAAATCCATGTACGCTTGGAAACAGTTCGGAAAAGGAGAGACGCCGGAGTCTTCAGGATTGAAAGGAGACAAACTGGTGGGTAAGTTTTACGTCGAATTTGACAGAGCCTTGAAGGCCGAATCAGAAGGCGTGTTGATGGGATGGCAAGAGGATAAAATGCAGGGAATTTCCGAGAAAGTGAAAGCAGAGTATTATCATCTCGCTCACGCTTTAATGGAAAAAGAAGACGAAAAAGCAAAGAATGCCATTCGTGACAAGTTGACAGAGCTGGCAAGTGCCCAAACCTATTCGATGGAAAAGGCGCAGGAAATGCTTGTAAAATGGGAAGCAAAAGATTCTGAAGTATATCAATTGTGGGAAACGATGAATAGCTGGGTGTATGAGGGATTTAGTCAGACCTATGAAACAATGGGCGTTTCATTTGATACACTTTACTACGAATCCAACACTTTTATATCGGGAAAGGAAATGGTTGAAGAAGGCTTGGAAAAAGGTGTCTTCTTTCAAAAAGATGATGGCTCGGTTTGGATTGATTTGACGGAAGATGGCCTGGATGAAAAGCTGGTTTTGCGAGCGGATGGCACCGCTGTTTATATGACGCAGGATATTGGAACGGCAAAAAACAGAATGGATGATTATCCCGACTTGGATGGTATTGTTTATACCGTTGGAAATGAGCAGGACTATCACTTTAAGGTTCTTTTTCTTATTCTGCGAAAACTGGGTTATAAATGGGCAAATAACTGTTATCATCTTTCTTATGGCATGGTTGAACTTGTCGATAGGGAAGGCAAGGTTGGTAAAATGAAATCTCGAGAGGGTACCATTGTGGATGCCGACGAGCTAATGGCAGACGTAATCGCAAAAGCGAAAGAAATGACGCAAGAGCGGGGACATATCGAAGGTATGGATGAAAGCGAGAAGGAAGCGCTGTATCGTGTGATTGGACTGGGAGGCTTAAAGTACTTTCTGCTTAAAGTGGACCCGAAAAAACAGATGAAGTTCAATCCGGAGGAGTCAGTTGACCTTAATGGAAATACCGGGCCCTTTATTCAATATGCTCACGCCCGAATCTGTTCGTTGCTCGGAAAAGCGGATAATTTAGGCGATTTAGTTGAGGGCTCAGCTTTGCACCCCTCGGAACGTGAAATCATTAAACAACTCAACGATTTTAATGAAGTAGTGGAAGAAGCCGCGA
>CAZCAD010000021.1:0-12430 GCA_964496525.1 uncultured Flavobacteriales bacterium
AGACTCAGAAGCATTAAAATGGACACGGAGATTTCCATTATTCGTTTTGTAGTGAATAGAAGCTGAGGTTGATAATGACGCATGAGTTTTATAAAAGAATAAGTAGAGCTCTTACCCTCTCTGCTTACGTGCTCCACCTGTAGTGAACCCATGGTCGCAGCATCAATCTCCCAAAAATAGAACAGGTGCCGTGAAGAAATAATTGAATCGTCCTCATTAAAAAAATGTTTTCTCGCCATTATCCGAAAAGTGGTGTAGAATTTAGTTCTTCTATGGCTGGGGAGAACAACATAATCAAAGACCAGGCTAGCCAAAGTGGCGATAATACTATGTAAAATTCCGTGCATTCTCCTCGTTGGCTGGCCATATACGATTTCATAATTGTTCCCATGATAAAACTCCATTAATTTGAGAATCTCTTGGGTCGGATATTGTAAATCGTCGTCAATTGTGATGATTTGATTGCCCAGGGAATGGTGTATTCCGCATATTGTCGCAGTGTTTTGGCCGCAGTTCTTATCCAGAAGAATTATTTTAATATTCTCGTGTACCTGCTTGATCTCTTCTAAAACTTCCCAGGAGTTATCTGAGCTATTATCGTCTACAAAGATGATCTCACAGGCCTTCCCAATTCCTGCAAAGACGTTCTCAATTTCAGTGGTAAGCTTTTGCAGAGTTGTCTCGCTGTTATACACCGGAATGATGACGGAATAAGCTGGCTTCACTTGGGTTGTAGACAAGGTTGATTGATTTTAAACTAACGTGCGTTTGAGATACTATCATTTACGAAATTCACCATATCAAGAGACTTTACAAAAATAATAGAACGCGAATGATGCGGAACTGCGTGCCCGTTACTCGTTGGTTATGTAGAGACGCGATTAATCGCGTCTCTACATAACCAACGTATCTCTACATATCCAACGAGTTTTATCCGGGTCATCCAAATTCTATTAAACTTAACCCCTTCTGAAATTCATTCTTCGTGTCTTGAACTCATGTTAAACTATTAACCCGGAATTGAGAATGGAGTTGGGATCATACTGCTGTTTCAATTGCTGAAATTCGGTAAGATTCTCACCATATAGCACCTCTTTCATTGTTTGATTCAGAGTATTGTGTCCGTATAAATAGGGCCTCCCCTTCAATTCCACGCACCATTGCAGGTATTCAGCGGATCTTTTACGGTAAAAGTCAACCGCCTCTTGGTCGGAGGGAGAAACACTGGCTAAAAATCCTATGTTCATCAGAAACTTTTCGTCATCAAAGTTATAGGAAGGAGAGAACGGATGCACAGATTTATTGCGATTGTTAATCACGTAGCTGTTGATCAAAGGGGATGTCTCATTAATACCAATTTCCCTGTTTGATGCAAAGCATCTTCTCAAAAACTCAAAGCACACGTCTTTGGGAAAAAGGTAATGATCCCAAATATGCGATTTGTCCTTGAAGCTGAGCTCATCTTTTACTTCACCTCTGATCTGTTGAACCAAGCCATCGTGCATCCATATATTGAAATTCTCCAAGGTTTCGGTGTAATCATCATTAAAATGAACGGATAGTCTTTTAAAGCTGCTTTTGTCCAATTGGGCCTCATCTTCAAAGTCCCTTCCGACGCCTATCATGAACTGGCCCGAAAAATAGTACCCAACATAGTAATCAATATCTTCGAAATAATCTGAAAGTATCAGATCACTCAATTTTATATAGTCTTCTATATCGTCGAATGTGGTGTGGATAAATCTGGTCTTTTGCAAAGGTTTCACAAACGAGAACTCGACGTCCAGAATAATTCCCATTTGCCCCAGGGAGGCCAGTCCATACCGGAATAATTCGGGATTTTCTGTTTTGCTACAAGGCCGTATATCACCATCTGGAGTTAGCAGTCGAATAGCATCAATATTTTCAATTTGGTGGCCGTATTTTACCCCTGCTCTTCCAATCCCCGCATGCGCCAGGGTGCCTCCAACTGACAGCCCGAGATAATTCGTTAACACAGGAAAGCATTTCCCTTTTTTATTCAAGGCCTGCTCCACGGCTAACCATGTCATACCTCCGGGCACGCTATAGCCACTATCAGTATTAACCAATTCCTGCCCTTCCCAGGCTGTCATAAGAAGAATACCACCTTCATTAAGGGATTGTCCACCTAGGCTGTGTCCTTGTCCTCTCATGGTTACCGATATCTTGTGTTGGTTTGCAATTTGTATAACCTTCACCATATCCGCTACATCCTTTGGGAAAACAACATACTTCGGGGTCTTCGAGAGAACCCCGGCATAATCACTGGAATACTGGAGCAGGATCTTCTCATCCACGGCTACTTTACCCTCAATAGAACCTGTGAGTTCCTTGTAAACGCGCCTATCGTCATCTGCGATAAAGCAGCCAGGTGCGGGGGACAAGACAAAAGACGCTCCTAAGATCGATGTGGTTTTAAGAAAGTTCCTTCGGCTGATCAAGACAGTTATTTTACTCCATGTTTACCGCAATAATCATAAAAAATCAGCGCAAATCAGCGTCTATTATTTTTGACTTACGTACCGGTCCCCGGCGGCCAAAGCCTCTGGCGACGGCCCGCAGACAGGCGCTGATTCAATATGATCAATAAATGATTTGCACTGTTGCATCAATTGATTGAATGAGCGTTTGCGACTGTAAAATCTTTTGTCGCACATGCAAAAATGTGATGGCCCAAAATCAAATTTACAATTATCTTAACCTGAATTCGGAATAAGGCTAATTTGTCTGCTAGGTTAGCAGCGAAGTACGAATAGGTTCGAATCTACGAAGTACGAATATGTACGAATGTAAGAATGGAATGCACAAATGTCTGAAGGAATCGATTCGTACATTCGTACATATTCGTACCTGCCTGCCGTCTAAGGCAGGTTCGTAACAAAGCAGATAATGGTCGAAGATAAAATTGACGATATCATTGATTACCTCATCCAAAACCAAAGGAAAGGTGGGGAGTTCAAGTCTTTGTGTTTCCTCCCAGGAGCTCCTGAAAAGGGATGGTATTATACAGGCCCATCCCCTTTTCTCACTGCTAACATCTTGTATTGCATTCAAGATATAACCCATCCTAAAGTGAAAGACATCACAGAAAAAGGGTGTGCGTTTTTATTGTCACTAATGGGGACAGGTGGTTTGTGGAAATACTGGGAGGACAACAATGGAATAATGGAATACAATGTTCCATTCGATGTGGATGACACTTGTTTGGTCTCCTACCTGCTTCAGAAGAATGGTTTTGATATTCCGGATAATGAGAAGATCATCTACGCAAACTTGGATAGTGATGCCAATTTCAATACCTGGATCTTGCCAAGAGGTAAAAACCTCAAGTATCCCGGGAAATTACCTTTACTGATCAACGAGCTCAGCAAGTCAAGAAGGATATTCCAGGCCAATGAAAAGATTCCAAACAACGAGCCCATTTCTAATTACTGGGATCATGAGCCCGCAGTATCAGCCCATGCGCTGCTATATCTTGGGGAAACGGAGGCCTCGGCACCTTCGGTCGATAAAATAATCGGGGACGTTCTGAACGGTCGCATGAACTTGCAATATTATGATTCCCCTTTTTACAGCTTTCATCATATATCCAGATGCTTTAAGAATGGCCTTACACGGTTTGAGGAGATAAAGGACAAGGTGCTAGTAGAAATTTCCAATGCAGATTATTCTCTAATTCCAGATGAGAACTACCTGCACAAGGTGATAAATGCCGTAACGCTGTTCAATTTTGATCTCACGGACAATTCTGCCTATAAAAACCTGACAGACACAATCACCAATGATCAAATGCACAATGAAGGTTGGAAACCATTCAAGTATTGGACCAGCAAGCAGCACAGTTGGTGGGCGGGTAGTCCTGAGATGACCGCAGCACTCTATGCAGAAACACTGAGCCATTTCAACAAGAATGGTTCTGTTACAGGATAATGTGGTTTCTCATTAAAGTTACGTGACCAATCAGTGCAATAAATTTTAACCGCAAAGCGCCGCAAAGAAGGCGCAGAGCAAGGCAGAGGATATAAATCTCAGCGCTTCTTTGCGTAAAACTCTGCGGTTCTCTGCGGTTAAAAACACTCTGATTGCTTACAACGCTACCATAGGAGGAATTGGTAATTTTGACCTGTGTTTGCCCTGCCTACCGGCAGGCAGGTGTCAATAAAATTCATCGCTCACCCACAATATCCTGTAACAGAACCACAAGAATTAAGGCCCGCCTGTCCATGCAAGTCCCACCTTGACACCCTGTGAGCTGGTAGATTCAGCTTTACCCCAGTCACTTTGAAGTACGTAGCTAGAGCTATCCGCTGAGGGATGGGGAACGGAGAGGAATGAGAATAAAAATTCATTTTCTATGACTACTCCTTCGATAATCTTATCCAGATCATCACTCGCAAACTTGATATAATATTCGTTCAAAAATTCATCGGGGTATTGGATGAACAAATCATAGTAAATCTCAGTCTTAGAGGGATTGATCTTCTCCAAATTCCCAAGAAATACCCAATCTAACTTATCATTTGAAAAGTAAACATCCGCGCTGGAACTGTTCATGTTTTCTCTCAAGCCAATATGCAGTGCATTAATCGTATATGGAAATTGCTCTTTAAAGATGATTTCTTCATTGGCCTTATCACGCCTGATTCTATTTTCACTTAACTTTCTCACCACCCTGCCATGCCCATCATAACATTTTTGCCGGCTGGCATAACACATGATCTTGTTCGCCTCCTTGCTTAGTGGCAAAAAGTAATACGTCAATTCCTCCTCTGGATAAAGCACGATCTCCAACGAATGATTTGTAAAGTGTGAGCTCCTGCCCTCCTCAACCCAGTTATCATCCGAACTACTAAAAAACCCTGCATAATTTGATAGGATTGTTTTGTGCATTAGTTCAAAATCCAATTCTTGTCCATCAGATATTTCAAACTCTTCGCGAAAAGCGTCTTGAAGAGCTTTGAAATTTTCTGAAATAAACTTATCGTGTATGTTTGTCTTGCTTTCTTTATCCAAGTTGAAATATCTTCTGAACAGCTTTTCGTTGAATAATTCTTTGCCAGAATTCAATATGGTTTCAGGATGTTGGACCAGGTAATCCACCCCTACTATTTTGCCATTATCATCAGCATAATAGACATCAAACATAGCATCAAACATGTGCCATGAGTCTTCAAAAAACACTTCGGTTACGGTATGTCCTTCCAGTACCCAAAACCGTGTTTCAAGACCGGAGAGCTCGCCGAGACAGGCAAGCGCTCCGTTGAGATCCCCGCAAGATCCATATCCAAATACGTTTAACAGTTTTACAGGGTCATGTAAGTCATGGCTTGTTTCGGAGATTGGCCGGGCATGATAGGCCCAGTTGCTAATAAACTTCCATAAGGCAATAGCTTTCTCCTTTTCGCTCATACCATCCGAGATAATTGACCCGATAATAGATTGGTTGCTTCGCAAATCCGGCCAGCCCTCTTTAGTCAGGTACAAACTAACAGGTGATTCCGCATCTAAATTTGCCAGAGTCACCTTAAAGGGTTCCAGGTTGTGGCCGGATTGAACTTGAAAACTTAAGGTGTCAGTTTTACTAATAATCTCAAATGTTTTGATGTTTTCTATCTCCTTGACGGCCTCACAATCTCTATAAAATCCGTTTGGGGCCTCTTCAATGACTTCTGGATTGCATCCCCACATGGCAAAGACGGCCAGTAAGAGTGAGAGGATTGAAACACGTTTGTTTACCATCATTGCAATCCTGGTTTTAACTGGTAGTTTGAAAACGCTTAGCAAACAAGCCCTGAACTTTGATCATTGGATAGGCAATATTGATCATAAATATTATCACCACAACTACGAACTGATCAAACCTTATCCCAGTTATATACGCCACCGAAAGATGGAAAACAACATACCAGGTGCCGACAAAAACCGATGCCTTTCGACTTGTCAAGGCGAAGATCCCAAGCGATTCTAAGAGTAACGTGAGCGCAAAAGCAATTTGAATTAAGAATGGGTTGTCAGCTATTAAAGATGAAAAATACAATCCAGATGCTTTCATTTCGGGCAGCAGCCAACCAATATAAGCATGCATATGGCTCTTATACACGACTAATGAAAGATTTGGAGCGTCAACGACCCAGCTCAATCCAGCGTCAGATAATTTCGAAATGCCAGCAACCAAGTAACATGCAATAATCGCCTGTTTTGAATAATGGATAGCACGATTCTTCACCTCGTCGTCAGCCATTGTTTCAGCTTTACCATCCCTCCTACTGGCAATCGCCTCCTGTACAAATGCTATAAACTGCCCAAGCACCAGAAGATTAATGATCTCATTATACATGTCTAAAGCCTGGGAATCCTGATAAGTATGTACACCAAGACCGATCAAAAACATGATCCCGGTCACCAACACCATTTTCTTGTTACGTATGTATACAACCACACAAATGATGGAGGCCATGATCACAATGACTTTGCCCGGTAACGTTGTAAGTAGTGACAAGTCAATAAATTGTGCCCACCCCCTCGGAACCGGAATGCTTGCATAGGCATATAAGATGTAGGCAATACGTTCAAGCCAAAAGATTGAGAACAAAACCCTCATTATCTTCCATTCAGAGAAAGAATAAGCCTGAATTTGTAGTTTCCAATTCATTTCACCTGCTTCACAGCGATTTCAGTGGATTGCACTTTTATTTTCTTGTCTACCATAGTCACCTTTGCATTCCAGATTTTTATCGTTTTATAAGGGTACGTACTGGAGTTGATGTTAGCTGTTTCGAACATGTATTCAAGCGTCTCTGCACCGACCATTGATAGTATTTCCGGGTCGCCGTAAGTGTCCGAGTGTTGCAGATACTTGTATTCTATCATTTTATGCAAATTGCTCCCTTCAAAATCAAATGTTGTGACAATTGGGATGATTGAGTCATTTTCATCGGTCACATAATAATATTCCGCGGTTGCTGGTATGTGGGAATAAACCGGAATCGTAGAAAAGGGTTGTAATTTACCCAGACTGAAAGATAAGATGACGATGACCAAGGTATATTTGGCGGGAATACGATTCAATAGTTTGCTTACGCGGGAAATCAAAGGAAAAGAAATACTCATAGGTCTTTTATTTATCCATTAGACTTTATCGCAACGTATTTGCTATGGAGGCAATTAATTCTTTGCGAACTTTACGTCCTCCTGAAGCAAATGTAGTAAAGTGAAAATTTTTACGATATTCCGGTTTACAAGAAACACAATTCTCAAGTGAAGAAGACCATCCAATTGGTATTTGCCGTTTTAATAGCTATTGCGGTTATTTTATTGATTGCTGAATGGGGAATTGGTTATTCAGATTACCGGGATAATTATAGGGCTTTAATTGCCGAAAAGCCGGGCGAAAATTACATCCGCTTGAATCAGCACGCAGCCAATTCTACAAAAAACGCATTGTCCGCTTATGAGCACCTCCTTGGGGAAGGTGATGTGCTAACAGCCTATGACCTGCGAACGGATTCAAATGGATTTATTCTCCCCTCTAAAATTCACGAACAAGCCGACCTTGACCTTTTTTTTATTGGCGGATCCACAACGGAATGTGAAACGGTTAAAGAGAAACTCCGATTTCCCTTCTTAACAGGTCGAATATTGGAGGAGCAAACCGGTCTAAAAATCAATTCTTATAATGCCGGCGTAGGTGGTAACAATTCGTTACACTCGCTAAATATTCTAATCAATAAAATATTGCCGCTTAATCCTGACATAGCTGTCTTTCACCACAACATAAATGATATTGTTTACCTATGCTATTACGGCAGTTACTGGACTGTAGATCAGAAAAATGCTCAGACTATCAATTTGGATTATTCGAACAAGGTAAATCCAAAAGAGTATTCTTACTATCCTGTACTTCGGCAGCATTTCAATTCCGCACTAAATATCAGGGTTAGCGGGGAAGAATCTGAAGAATCATCCGATAGATTCTCGGGTTTAAGAGGTGAGACCATTCAAATAAACACCAAATCAATTAAGCGACAATACCGAAACGCTTTGGAGACTTTTATCAATGTGTGTTTAAGTTGGGAAACAAACCCTGTTCTAATGACTCAAGTGCTAAATGCACCGTTAATTCATCAGCATGACACACTTCCTGACACGATTGAATTGACAATCCCTGAGAATCCTTTTGACAGCATACCCAATCCCGAATTTTTAGGCGTTATTAGCCTATTGCATGCTGCATTCAATAATATTATTCGGAATACTGCAAGTGAGTATGGCCTACTGTTAATAGATTTGGAAGAACTGATCCCCAACAATGAATCAGGTTATCTCAGTGACCAACTGGTTCACTATAATGATTCAGGATCCGTATTCGTCGCCAAGGTTATCGCAAACCAGCTTATGCAGATAATCCCTATCAATCCCGACATATCTCAAACTAATTATTAATCAGGTGAAAGTCAATATAGGGCCAGGGCTAAGAGGAACGATATTATTTACCTACATTTTTCTATTATTACTACACTTGTTCTTTCTATTTCTTGGTTACGCGAGCATCATTACTACTCTCCTGTTCTACCTAACAGCTGGTCTTGTAGCTGTTAAAACCATACAATTCTTATCTGAAAAGTTGCTTTTTTTTCGGAAAAACGAAACCAACTTCATCTTGTTCTTTGTTAGCCTCTTTCTTACCCTTTTCGCGTGCGAGTTGTTTCTTAAATATGCCGTGAAAAAACACCTTTCATACGGTGAAAGCAACGGGTCTTTCGTCTACACATCACCTTATAGGGAGTTCATGTTGCATAATTACAGACGAAAATTTACCATTAAACAGGAAAACTGCTGGTTAAAAACCAGTGTGCCGAATTCAGAGAAAATTGATGAAAACTCAGAATTCTCCTACAAGCATCAATACAATTCAGAAGGGTTAAGAGACAAAGAGTTTCTACCAACCAAGACAAAAAATGAATATAGGATAATCGGGTTGGGATCCTCATTTACGGAAGGAAACGGCACACATCAAGATTCTACCTGGTTAAAATTCCTGGAGAATGATCTATCTGAAGATTATTCAAACAAAAATATCTCCACCCTAAATGCAGGTGTAGCAGGTTCTGATCCCATATTTGGCTATGTTCTATTTAAACAGAGATTATTAGGGCTAAAACCTGATCTGGTCACATTGACCATCGGTGTGCACGATATTTATGACCTCGTTATTAGAGGTGGTAAAGAACGATTTTTGCCTGATGAAACAGTTCGATACAGGAGCGCACCAAATTTGGAATTCCTGTACGCGTTCAGCTTTATCTTCAGGCACATCATACACAATGCATTAAACTTGAATTGGACATTGATGTCACCCAGTGAATACGAAATTCAAGAAGCAAGGGCGTTGAGCTTGCTTTATTCCTGTATCCTTGATTTTCATGAATTGTCCAAAGAAAACAACTTCAACTTTGTGGCTCTTTTTCATCCTACCGTATTTGAAATCATTGCTGGTGATTTTGCATTGAATGAACTTGCAAATAAGACCAAGACCGAAACTAAAATTCAAACTCTAAATCTCTATGATTATTACCTATCACACGGGATGTCAGAAAAAAATTCGTCGGAGTATTACTGGAGTGTTGATTTACACCATAACAAAAAAGGATATCAACTCTGGGCGGATGCGGTTTCCCAACAGCTAAATCAATTGGACTGGATAAAATGAGTAGTCATCGATCATATCCACGCCTTTTAAACCTCCTTCAAAACCTAAGATTCAACCTGTGGTGGAACCATCTTATCCCACCCGTTCTTACGGTAATCTACTTTACCCTCGCATTCAACGAAATACCCTTGGATCATGGGTTGCTTCATGTTTTTGGATTCATTCCGGTTATTGTCGGTGTCGCTGGATTCGGGTATTTAATTAACGATCTCACGGATTTCAAGCAAGATGCGTCGGTGGGCAAGAAAAATATTGTCAATGCACTGTCAAAACCAGGCCTGCTCTTGCTGATATCGTTCTTGCTGATCTGCCTATTATCCCCATGGGTCTATTTAGATTTAAACTGGGCCATCATTATTTTATTAGGTGCTCAAATATTGATCTATCTCCTCTATTCCATTCCCCCTTTTAGATTCAAGGAAAGGGGATTCCTCGGTATTTTAAGTGACTCGTTCTACGGGCATCTCAATCCCATACTGGTCACCATTTTTACATTTGCCAGCATCTCGAGTTTCAAGGAAGGATCAAAAGGGCTTTATCCTTTCATTTTGATCGTAATTTGGGCCGTGACCAAAGGCATTCGCAATATCATGCTGCATCAATTGGACGATCGCAAAAACGACCGAAAAACTGGAATCAACACTTTTGTGCTGAGCCTGGGCGCCTTGCCATCTGTTCACACAATTAACCGTTTGATCCTCCCTTTGGAGATGCTTCTGGTGTCGATTCTAGTATTTCTAGCTTCCCAAGAATTCGAGTACTTCTATATTGGATTTATTGCCTTTCTGTTCTTTACCTGGCTCAAATTCAACGGGCCAAAATTCACGGCCTTGCCGAAAAGGCAGTTTAAATTCAAGTTTCTGCACTTCATGAATGATTTTTATGAGGAATGGCTGCCCTTGATTGTCTTGATTTATCTTACCATGAGCAGGCCCGAATATGCTGTTCTTCTGATTATACATTTAATTATATTTCCTCATATCCTGAGAAATTTCTATCTTGATTGTAAAGACATTGGAAAAAATATGCGAGAGCTTTAGGCAATGTGTGGAATAATCGGCAGACTGAATTTCAAGGAGGAGATTGACGAATCTACGTTTCTCGCCATGAGAGATACTATGGTCCATCGTGGTCCCGATGATTGTGGATTCTATCAATCAGACAATAAGAGGTTTGCTCTTGGTCATCGCAGACTATCTATAAATGACCTCTCACCTCAGGGCCGACAGCCCATGTCCAATGAAGACGGGAGTATTTGGCTTACCTGCAACGGAGAAATTTACAACTACGCCCAGCTGAAATCGGAATTGAGCAATCTTGGGCACCGGTTTTCATCCTCTTCAGACTCTGAAGTGATTGTCCACGGTTATGAAGAATGGGGGACCGACGTTGTGGATCACCTGAAGGGAATGTTCTCGTTCGGGATATGGGACGAGGGGAAAAGGGAGTTATTCTTGGCTCGCGATAGATTTGGCATAAAACCATTGTATTATTATTCAGATGAAAGCACCTTTGTCTTTTGCTCTGAGATAAAAGCGATTCTCGCCGATAAACAATTAAAGAAGGAGCTCGACTACACTTCAATGTGCGATTACCTGATATATCGCTACGTCCCCTCACCCAAAACAATATGGCACCATGTACACAAAATCCCTCCTGGCCATTGTGCCGTGCTGAGCTCATTGGGAAAACTTGAAATAAGGGAGTATTGGGATATCCCATCTGGACAGAGCTCGGTATCAGATACGGAAATTGTAGAAAAAATAGACAGTCTACTCCTAGACTCTGTAAAAACACATCTTCTCAGTGACGTACCGGTAGGTTCATTTCTAAGCGGTGGTTATGACTCATCTGCTTTGGTGTACTATATGAAGCGTTTAAATCACTCGCCATCTACCTTTTCAATAGGATTTGAGAATTGGACCCAAAGTGAACACCAATATGCAAAGACCGTATCGGATTTATTTGAAACGGATCAGCACAATGTAATGCTGAACGGTGGGAGCTTGGATCTGGTAGAGGAACTCTCTTACTTCTATGACGAACCAATCGCGGATATATCAATCATTCCAACTTATGTTGTCAGTAAACTGGCCTCTGAATCAGTAAAAGTTGTTTTTTCTGGTGAAGGTGCCGATGAACTCTTTTGTGGTTATACCTGGCACCAACGGAGCAATAACCACAATGGATCCAGCATTATCTCGCGGCTTAAAAACTTGTATTCCCCCCGCAATAATGTTTATTCTACGAAAAACTATGCTGAAGCGATGAGCATGGGAGCTTATGATAATAGTAATCTGACCGATCTGCTGGATGAGAAACTACATGAATTCATCCCGACTAACTCTAATTGGTTCTACGAACAACATAACAGGGGTAAATCTGATTCTGTAAAGACCTTCCAGTACATGGACGCCAAGTGCTTTATGGGAGAGCTTGTATTAACCAAAATTGACCGAGCAAGCATGGCCAACTCTCTGGAAGTTCGCGTGCCGTTTTTGGATCATGAAATATTCGAATACCTGTTTCAACTCAATGAAAAAAATTACTTTAAACCCGAGATAACGAAATTTGCCCTACACGAGAATATCAAAGAGTATTTGCCGTCTCAGATAATGAATAGGAAGAAGCAAGGCTTCGTAGGCCCTGACAAGTACTATATGGACATGGGCTGGTATAAGTCAATTCTCCTGGATGGCA
>CAZCAD010000021.1:12447-15518 GCA_964496525.1 uncultured Flavobacteriales bacterium
AACCTAATAAGTAATAATATCGTTCGAAAGAATAAGCTGGAATCAATGATTACCCAAGGGGATCATTGGCGTTTGTGGAAATTAGCCGTCTTGGAATTGTGGTATGCTAGATGGGCTTAAGGTCATCTGCTTTCTTTAATTGAATACGTTGATTGAGTCAAAGAACATATTTGTATTTGTGGTATGCGGTGCTGATGAGCATGTCCGTACCTTGAACTTTTCTCTTCGATATTTAAAGCACTTTTCAAACAACGAGATCATCGTGGTTACCGATTTGAAGAGAAACAATATTGAGATCGATCACCATGACGTGCGAAACGTTGAAACTCCTTCAGAATTTGACCACCATCAAGCCAGCATCTTTCTCAAAACATCTCTCCATAAGAGCCTTGATCTTGAGCTAAACAATTACTGTTACCTGGATTCGGACGTCATCGCTGCCAGTTCGAAAGTAGACAGCATTTTTGATCACTCCCACGGCCCAATTACCTTTGCACATGACCATTGTACCGTAGATGTTTTTAGCCCCAATGCAATGAATTGCGATTGCCTGGCGGAATCAAAAGTGAAGGTTGAACTTTTAGATACACTTAGCTTGAAATACGAGGATAAATGCAAGCCAAAAGACCCGGAACTATATGAGAAATTTAAGGAGGTCATCCGTTTACTCGATCAATTCGGTGAGCAATGCGAATGGTTTGGAAAAAACACGGGTATTCGACTCCTATTATCCGTGATCAAACCCTTTAAATACAACTTCACAAATTTTTTAAAGTCACATGGCTTTCATTGGGACAAGAAGGAACGAAAAGTCTATGATCCGCAAGGAAATATGATTTATGATGACGCTTACCAATTCCCTGATTTCATAGAAAACAACAGTCTTTTCAAATACAATACAAGCAAAAAGTCTTGGTATGATACCGACGGGAAGGAAGTGTATAAAACGACCTGTAATCATCTTATAGAGGCCATTGAAGATAAGTTTAGCACAAGGGTTACCAACGCGCAATGGCAGCATTGGAACGGTGGCGTATTTTTGTTTAATAAAGATTCAATCGAATTCATGGATCTGTGGTTGAAAAAGACAATGGAGATTTTCAAAGACCGTCACTGGAAAGTTAGGGACCAAGGAACCTTGGTGGCAACCGTATGGGCATTGAATCTGCAAAACCAAAAACATCTGCCGGCTGAATACAATTTCCTGGCGGATTACCACATGTCGAATTTAATATACGAGGCGGATAAAGGATTCAGTTACGATAATTTTGAGTCCAGTGTACAGCCCTTTTTCTATCATATTTACCATCACTTTGGAGACGAAACCTGGGAGGTTTGGCAGAACATTAAAAAGTTGCTTCCAGCCTGCCTGTCCGGTAGGCAGGCTGCTGAGGCCGTTCAAGAAAATGAATAAAATAACTTCTGAAAACCGCTTTGTTTTTGTCGCATGTGGAGACGATGTCCACATTGAAACCCTTCATTTTTCGCTGCGGTATTTAAAGCACTTTTCCAGCTGTGAAGTTTTGGTTGTTACAGATTTGAGAAGAAACAACTTAGCAATCGATCATTCCAATATCATCGATATTGAGACGCCGGCCGAGCTGAACAATCATGAGGCGAGTATCTACCTAAAAACAAGTCTTCACAAAATAGTGGATTTGGAGCACAACTACTGCTACCTTGATACCGACGTGGTTGCAATTCGTGAGGGCGTTGATAAAATCTTTAGTCATCAAACCGGTCCTATATCCTTCGCGCCAGATCATTGTAATTTGAATAAATTCAGCCCCTATGCAGTAAATTGTGGTTGTCTGGACGAAGCGCTGGAAAAGCAAAAGTTGTTGGAAGATCTTCAGCAGAAATACATTCCTCATATTGACTTGGACCGTCCGGAAATCAAGGATAAATCCAGGGAATTGAAGGGCATATTCAAAGACGTTTATGGAAATCCCTTCTCTAATCTTCCGCTTATTGCAAAATCCTTACTGGTGAAGTACGTTTTGCCGGTTCGGTACTTCCATTTAACGGATAAATTCAGATACGACAAAGTTGAACACGTGTGGCTCGATGATGAGAATAACATCATCCTTTATGATTCATTAAAGTACTTCAGAATAATTGAGAAGAACAGCGACCTGAAATTTAATGTGGTAACAAGGCAATGGCTTGACGAAAACGGTCGAAAAATTTACGATACCGAATGCAATCATCTCGCTGAGAACATTAATAAAAAATTCGGGGTGGAAATCAAAAAAACCAATTGGAGACATTGGAACGGTGGCGTTTTCTTGTTTAACAAAGATTCCGTTCAGTTCATGGACTCATGGCACTCCAATACCATGGACATATTAAAAGACAGCCAATGGAAAACACGGGACCAGGGAACACTGGCGCTAACGGTATGGAAGTTCAAGCTCCAAAATCAAAAACGACTGGATTGTGAATTTAATTTCATCGCGGATTATAATGATTATTCCTTGAATTTTGATCCTGAACGAGGATACTCCAACCAAAGCTTAAAAACGGCGATCCATCCTTACTTTCTTCACATATACCATGAATTTGGAACAAAAGGGTGGAGTGTATGGGACAGCGTCTTAGCTGCAATGCCCATGGAAGTCGAAGCAGCAGCGACCTTTTAATTTTTCTTAGCAAGATTGATTGCTTTCTTTCTATTTAGAAATAACGTTAAATTCAATATCTTTCTTCCTTCCATTAATGTTTTCTACCAAGAGTTTTAGATGTTTTTCACGCTTGTCTATCAATGAAAGGTAAGAAAACATAAATCTGTTTTCAATTGAAATGTTTGAAATAAGGGGGTTTAACTTATCTGGCGTATTTGTTGAATTCGACGGTGAAAATCTAATGAAATAATTAAATGTGAATTCTTCTCCTGTCCGGTTGTAAGGTTTAAAATAAATTGTCTTGGATGAATCATTTATTTCACCAATTTCAACCCAATTTTCGTTATCTGCCGAATAAGCAACCTTTACCGGGGATTTATTAAAGTCAATGCTGTTTTTGAGCTTAATAATAATTGAGTCTATAGCATAAGCAAAGCTCTCTGAATA
>CAZCAD010000021.1:15540-16443 GCA_964496525.1 uncultured Flavobacteriales bacterium
ATGTTTTAAACACCTAAAAAGCTTACCTGTCGTTGGATGCATTTCTTCATAGGATGTCTTATTGTTTTCCTTTTCTTTGAAATGAAATTGCACTTCATCATCAGGATTGAGTAAAAAAAACATAGAGTGCTCAGAGTCGTTGTTTAAGTACCATTCCGAAATTTCATTATCATTAATTGAACAGATAATTTCAGCATACTCTTTTCTTGAGATAATTAACGGTCTTGTAGCATATTGCGTGATAAAATCCGGATTGAGGCCCAAAAATTCCAAACCAAGCACATTCTGCAAACTGTCCTGATATATAATTTTCTGATTGGTGTCGAACATGTGCCATGTGCTGTTATAAAAAACTTCAGAAACCACATGTCCGTTCAATGTCCAAATTCGCGATTTTAACCCTGCTTTTATGGAGAGGTTTGCCATAACTGCTGCTGCATCATCACAATAGCCACAACCAAATACATTGATTAATTTGACAGGATCGTGCAGGTCGTGACTATTTCCGGAAATCGGGTGACAATGCCATCTTCGCTCTTTTATAAAATGCCAAATGGTCAATGCTTGTTCTTCCTCGGGCATTTTATCCAGCATCAATTCATCAATAATTATTCGGTTTGAATAAAGTTTTATGAACGATGGGTTTCTAATTCCCATTTTTATCGATGTCGTATCAGAGGTGTTCCTGATTAACAAGGCAAATTCCGGTAGCTTCTTATATTTTTTGATCGTTAAACTCCGGCCTTGGGCGATGGAAGGTAGGGGCAAACCGTTTGCAATAAATAAGCATATCAAAATTGGCCAAATCGAGAATGATTTTATTTCTAAAGTAAGAGGTCCTTTGAGAATTTGTAAATTCATTGCTCTCCTTTTTTAGTGAAAACTATTAAAAATTTCATGATC
>CAZCAD010000022.1:0-912 GCA_964496525.1 uncultured Flavobacteriales bacterium
TCAACCGCTTCAGGAGTCTCAAAAATATGGTGTTTCACATTGCGTTTTTTCGCTTCCTTTTTGAATTCATCCAAAATGGGCATGCTGCCTCTCATTCCTTTTCCGATGATCAAGATATCGCAATCCCAGGGAATTTTTTCAAAGGATGTTAGCGGGGTGTGTCCGGTTCCATTTCGCTTAAACTCTCGCGACGGTCCTTTTTTTCGGGTTCGAACCTCGCCATTATCAATGACGACGTCTTTGTCGTAATGGATTCCGTTTACCGTGATTTTACCCCATTTTAAGCCTTTGATTTCAACAGGTGTTGTTTCCTCGATATCTCCTTGAGCAAAAAGGCCATTACCCCCTGTAGAGAGCAAAGAAATCAAAATACAGTTAATAATAATTCGGCGCATAGTTATAAGCATTTCTTATTAGATAATGTAAAAAAAGACGAAAGGTAACTTTTGACAAACCTCATCTCCCGCAGGATGATCCCGATAGATCGGGACTGCGGAGCGGATGAGGATATCCTGTGGAGCGGATTAGGTAAAATTTCGTTCCCTCGTGGCTTCAGCCATCTGAGCCTGTAGTTTCTTAGCTGCTTCTGCGGCTGCATCGCCGAAATTCTCATCAGACCCGGCATAAATAATTCCCCTGGAAGAATTTACCAATAGTCCGCAGTCATCGTTCCACGCATTCTGTACAACCTCTTGCAGTGAGCCTCCCTGGGCACCAATACCAGGCACTAAAAAAAAGTGATCCGGTGCTAAACGTCGAGCCTCGGCAATTTGCCCGGCTCTTGTAGCCCCAACCACATACATTAAATTTGAAGGTGTGGACCATTGAGCTGACCTTTCAATTACATGCTCAAATAGTCGTTTACCCGTCGAATCGGCAATATTTTGAAAATCCATGGCACCTTTATTTGAT
>CAZCAD010000022.1:966-16019 GCA_964496525.1 uncultured Flavobacteriales bacterium
AAGGACTCACTGAATCCTCACCCATGTAGGGTGCGACGGTGACAGAATCAAAGTTCATGTATTCGAAGAAAGTCCTGGCGTAGTAAAGAGATGTATTTCCAATGTCACCACGTTTGGCGTCAGCAATGGTAAAAATATTTTCGGGAATGTAGTCGATTGTCTTTTTTAAACTATCCCAGCCTTTGGAGCCAAGACATTCGTAAAAGGCAATATTCGGTTTATAGGCCACGCAAAATTCTTTCGTCTGATCGATGATCATCTTATTGAATTCGAAAATCGGATCATCAAAATCAAGAAGATGCTTGGGAATTTTATCCAGGTCGGTATCTAAACCAACACATAGAAAGGATTGCTTTTGTTTGATATTTTCAATTAGCTGCTCTCGTTTCATTGTGCGTTTTCTCCCGCCTTCATTTTCTCGGCATTCTCGGCCATTTTGAGAGAGTCGATCATCTCCTGAATATCACCATCCATGAAGTTGGATAAATTATACATTGTCTTATTGATCCGATGATCGGTAATTCTTCCCTGTGGATAGTTGTAGGTTCGGATTTTTGCTGATCGGTCTCCAGTAGAAACCAGTGACTTGCGATGAGCCGCTCGCTCCAACTCCTTTTTCTCAAGCTCTGCCTGATACAGTCGAGACCTTAAGACTTGCAAGGCCTTTTCATAGTTCTTATGCTGCGATCTTCCGTCCTGACATTCAACGACTGTATTTGTCGGTATGTGTGTTAGCCGAACCGCCGATTCTGTTTTGTTTACGTGTTGCCCTCCTGCCCCCGACGCTCGATAGGTGTCCTTCTTCACATCTGCCATATTCAGATTGATATCGACTTCCTCGGCCTCAGGCATTACTGCAACCGTAATAGCAGATGTATGCACTCTTCCCTGACTCTCGGTATCCGGCACTCGTTGAACCCTGTGAACTCCTGATTCAAACTTCATTGTTCCGTAAACCCCATCTCCCTCCACCTCAAAGGAAATCTCTCTGTATCCCGCTGTTCCACCTTCGTTTGAATTGACAACCTCTACCTTCCAATTCATTGTTTTGAAGAACATGGTATACATCCGATAAATGTCGGCTACAAAAATGCAGGATTCGTCTCCCCCTGTCCCTGCTCTTAACTCGATAATCACATTTTTGTCATCCTCAGGATCTTTAGGAATGAGTAAAACTTTTATTTCTTCGTCCAACTGCTCTTTCCTCTGAAGGAGTTCATCCAATTCCATCTTCGCCATCTCCTTCATTTCATCGTCCACTTCTGTATCCAAAATCTCCTTAGCCGAGCTGATGTTATCAAGTACGTTCTTGTAATTCTTGTATACATCAACCAGTTCCTCCAACTCCTTATATTCTTTGTTCAGCTTGATATATCGATCCATGTCGGCAATAATATCAGGATCAGTAATTTTTTGAGCGACCTCATCAAATCGAATGGCTATTGCCTCAAGTTTATGTAGAATGTCACTCATCTTTTATCCTTGGTATCTAAATTCTCCAAATTCGGATTTGATTGTTAACTCCTTTTTCTCACTTGCCTCACATCGACCAACAATTTTAGCTCTTACATTAAAGCTTTCTGATACGGAAATAATTTCTGCCGCTAATTCTTCTGGTACATAAATCTCCATCCGATGCCCCATATTGAAAACTTTATACATCTCCTCCCAAGTCGTTCCTGACTCCTTTTGAATCAAATTGAATAATGGGGGAACTTCAAATAAGTTGTCTTTAATAATATGAAGTTCATCAATGAAATGGAGAATTTTTGTTTGGGCTCCTCCACTGCAATGAATCATCCCGTGGATGTTCGCTCGATGGTTATCCAGAATTTTTTTAATGATGGGAGCATAAGTTCGGGTAGGAGACAATAGCAGTTTACCTGCATCCAATGGAACCGAATCAATCTCCGAAGTCAATTCCTTGCTTCCAGAATAAACCAAATCTTCCGGTACTGAAGGGTCAAAACTCTCAGGAAACTTTTCCGCCAAATATTTTGAAAAGACGTCATGTCGGGCAGATGTTAGCCCATTAGAACCCATTCCGCCATTGTACTCAGTTTCATAAGTCGCCTGACCATACGATTCCATTCCGACAATAACATCACCAACTTGAATTCGGTGATTAGAAATTACATCCGAGCGCTTAATCCTCGCGATAACGGTTGAATCGACAATGATAGTTCGAACAAGATCTCCAACATCAGCTGTCTCACCTCCGGTTGATTGAATGTTGATTCCGTAATTTCTTAAGCCCTCCAACAATTCTTCTGTGCCATTAATAATTTCAGAAAGCACTTCCCCATCGATGAGATTTTTATTTCGACCGATGGTTGATGATAAGAGAATGTTTTCTGTCGCTCCAACGCAAAGCAAATCGTCGATGTTCATTATGAGCGCATCCTGGGCAATTCCTTTCCAGACTGATTTATCTCCTGTTTCTTTCCAATAAATGTAAGCAAGTGAGCTTTTTGTACCAGCCCCGTCGGCATGCATGACGATACAATAATCTTCATCACCACTCAGGTGATCGGGAACAATTTTACAGAAGGCTTTTGGAAATAGTCCTTTATCGACATTCTTAATGGCGGCGTGAACATCTTCTTTGGATGCAGATACCCCTCTTTTATTATACCTGATGTCGGACATTGATATTAAAGTCTTCGGTTGCAAAAATAATCATCCTTCTCATATGCTATTGATGACAATGAAAAAAGCATCCCTCCCGATAACTATCGGGACCAGGATGCTTCATGCATATTTTATTTGTTTAACTAATTACCACCACCGTCGTTAGGACCGTCCTCTCGCTTAGGAACGTAATCCATTGACAGGATACGACATTCTGTACGTCTGTTATATTGATGGTATCTTTCGAACAAGTGGTCGTTACTTCGTTTGAACTTATTGATGAAATCACAGGTCAAGACGGTGAAGGTTGTATCTCCGGTTTCACCAACTTCTTCAAGAGTGGCTGGAGTTTCCTCCCCGTATCCGGCTGGAACCAATCTCTCAGCGTCAATTCCTTTTTCAATAACCAAGTAGTAAACACATGAATCGGCTCTTCGCTGAGAAAGATCTTTATTGGCCGGATTTGACCCGCGACAATCCGTGTGTGCCATTAGCTCAACGACGATATTATCATTTTCAATCATCAGATCGTAAAGATAATTGAGTGAATCTTTTGAGTTCACCGAATCATTGACCTGCAGTGATGCTTTAGCTAAATCGTAGCGAATTTCAGGAAGACGAATCGGCTTCTTAATATTCAACACCTTGATATCTCGGATTATTCTGGTATTTACTTCCGTAACCGAGGAGAAAGCATCGTGACCGGGAAGGTAAAGCTTCTCTTGTCCTTCCACCTCTATGGTCCAAGTGAATCCCGGTTCAACATAACGATCTCCGTTCGCTTTTTCGCTCAAATTAATTTGACCTGAGGCGTCAGTCGTAAGATTATAGTTAGATCCGTCAGTACCGATCAAATTTACTTTTGCTCCGGGAATAGGTTCTCCTGTTTCTTGATCTGATACTAAGATCATTACATCGACAAGTACCGGTGGTAAGTAAAAGTCCCAGATATCTTGTGAGTTAGCACCTTTTGAACCATTTCTGTTGGAAGAAATATACCCTCGCTCAATTTTACCATATTCAGTATAAATGATATGGTAATCGTCTCTACATGAGTTCAGTGGAGCGCCAAGATTCTGTGGCTTTTCCCATTCATTTTGTTCTCCAACTCTCGCTGCTTTATAAAGGTCTAAACCTCCAAGTCCTACGTGTCCGTCGGATGCAAAGAACAGACCTCCTTCCGGCCCCCAAGTTGGAAAAGCTTCATTACCCATTGTATTAATTTCCGGCCCCAAATTTTCAGGAAGCGTCCACTCATCATTTCTTTTGTCATAGGTCACGTACCACAAATCTGTTCCACCATATCCGCCAGCCATGTTCGTTGAGAAAATCATCAGCTTGCCATCAGGGTCCATGCATGGATGACCAACATGAGTTGTATCGTGATCTTTTAGTTCAATTTTCACAGGCTCACCCCAGGCTTTTCCTTTTTTCTCGGCCATCCAAATCTCACAACCAATGTTTGTTTTATCCTTTACAGGACAGCGTGTAAACCACATGGTTTTTCCCCTTGAGTCAAAGGCCATTGTGCCTTCATTATCACCTGTATTAATTGGTTCTCCCAAAGGTTCAGGAGTTCCCCAGTTATTTTTTCTATCAATTTTTGACACCCAGATATCCATGAAATTTTGACCGGTGATAGGATCAATTTCTTCACCTGTAGATCCGGTTCTTGAAGAAGAGAAGTACATTTCAGTACCTCTTGAATTCATTACAGTGCAATAATCAAAACCTTTCGTATTGAGCTTGCTCACGTTCGTGACGAGATGCTTTGACCGTTTTTTTGTTGCCTCTTTGTATTGGTCGCATGATTCTATTCTGATTTTGGTAATCTCATCGTCCGGAACCAATTTTAAATACTGCTGATAATTGCCCTTCGCTTTGTCATGCTTGCATTGTGCCATCTGCATTTCGCCCAAATAATAGTACACCATAGGAACTACTTCCTGGTAACGCAAGAGCACAGCTTTGTCATATTCTTCTTCTGCAGCCGCATGTTGATGCAGCAGTCGGTAACATGTTGCTGACATGTAGGCATAATAGGCTTTTTTCAATCGCGCCTTATTGTTTCTTGGATTGACCTTTTCAGAAGCTAACTTGAAAGCTTCGGCAGCCTCAATATAGGCTCCACTCCGCCACTTTTCATCTGCTTCTTTGGAATAATTTCTCGTGTTCGCCGGTTGCGCAGTCGCAACTACACCAAACACTAGCACAGCCATTAGTGTAAATACTGACTTAAATGATTTCATAAAAAATTGTTCTTTACAGATATAAGCTTAATACTAAGGAGCGAAAATAATTAATTAAATTGGAAATAGTAAATATTTTAAACAGAATTTACGGAATACAAACACTAAAGGTTTCGGCAGTATGCGCGCCATTTTTCTAAAAGTTTGAGGAGGTTATCGGGCAATTCAGATTCAAAATGTAATCGCTCACCGCTTATTGGATGCTCCAATCCAAGTGTTTTTGCGTGCAAAGCCTGTCCTGGCATAAGTTTGAAGCAGTTTTCAACAAACTGTTTATACTTCGTAAAAGTGGTTCCTTTCATGATTTTATCACCTCCGTACTCTAAATCATGAAAAAGAGGGTGACCGATGTGTTTAAAATGCACGCGAATTTGATGAGTTCGACCCGTCTGCAGCTTGCATTCTACGAGCGTAACATAGCGAAATCGTTCAATCACTTTATAATGAGTGACTGCATGCTTTCCGTAGTTCTCGTCCGCCTCATAAACCTGAAAAACCTTTCGGTTTTTCCTGGATCTTCCGATGTGACCCGTGATAGTCCCTTCACCTTCTGCAACATCACCCCAAACCAGTGCCCAGTAAAGTCTTTCAGAAGTGCGATCATAAAATTGTTTCGCTAAATGTGTCAAGGCTTCCTCCGTCTTAGCGACAACAAGCAGACCGGTCGTATGTTTATCCAATCGATGGACTAAGCCGGGTCTGCCAAAATAGTCATCGCGCTGCGGAAGAGAATCAAAATGATAAATCAGCCCGTTTAACAGGGTTCCGGAATAATTTCCGTGCCCGGGATGCACGACCATATTGGCCGGTTTATTGACAATTATCAGTTCGTCATCCTCAAAAACTATGTCAATTGGAATATCCTCGGCTATAAGGCTAAACTCTTTAACAGGATAAGGCAAAATCACGGAGATTTCGTCATTGCCTTTTACTTTATAATTGGGTTTAACTGCTGCACCATTGACAATGATGTTGCCCGTCTTTGCCATTGACTGGATTCGACTTCGTGATACATTGGGAAGTTGAGTAATTAAAAATTTATCGATACGTAGCAAATCCTGACCTATAGCTACGGTCAGCTTATGATGCTCATATAATTCTTCCGACTCCGCAGAAGCTTCGTCGGACAAGTCCGACTCTCCGGCATTCGAAGTATTGTCGTTCATTAGCGTTTGATTAGCTTATCCGAAAATAAGCTGATGCCGTTTTCATCTCTCAAATCTACCAAATAAACACCGGAGTTTAGAAATGAAATATCCAATGATTTCTCGTTTATAGATTTTAGAACGAGCCGACCACTCATGTCAAAAATGTGCGTACTGAAATCCTCAGGGGTTTCTGAAAAATTCAATTCTCCATTCGTAGGATTTGGATACATACCTATCGTTAACTCAATCTCTTCTTCCGGAATATTGAGTGTATAATTAAGTCCTGTAGAAAATACCGGCCGGATAAGTAGCGAACAATCAAAAGAGGACTGTAGCCATGTTCCGGACGTATTGCGCCATATTTTTTCTCCATTGTCGATATTCCAATCCAATCCGATTTGTAGACTTTCATCATCCAGTTGCTCCCAACCAACATAAAACTTTGTGCCGGTTAAAACAACCCCTTTTCTTCCTTTTGGATCAGTTGGAACGTCTACAGTACCAATCTCATTATAGAATTCATAGTATCTAAATCCACTTTTAGATCCCTCATATTCAGGGCTATGCGCTTCAAAGAAATCATCTTGATAAATCTTTTTACCCGGTACGCCGGCACTGTCCTCCCATACTGTTAGCAGGAATATTTTGGAGCTAAGGTCATCAACCCAGGGAACAAAATGCATTAAAATTCCAGTGAGGGTATCCAGTTCATATGATTCAAATTCATAAGCTAATTTCGCGAACGATCCGTTTAAGCCATAGGCCGCTTCTGCGGAGCCATCATCGTAGGAATAATAATTATCAAACTTTTGCTGAAAATAAGTTGTGTCATTTTGAGCGTATACATTTGATGCACTTACAGCAGCATCGATATTCATTCTAACGTCAAATACGGTCTGTGGATCCGTATCAATTGTATTGTCATAAGAATATATTGATGCTATGTCGTAGGGATATGCATTTGTACCCACTTCCCAGTTACCGGTCCATCCTCCACCGGCTCCGGGATTTGGTAAAGTAAAGTCCAGCTGCATTACACTCTCATGTTCGATGTAGAAATTTCCATTTGCATAATTGGTCGCATCATTGTCGCTATTGAAAGCAAAAATTGTCCCCTTGTCCAACATTTTAGTTGCAGGATCGACATTTCGAAAATGATCCCAGGGAACTGCGGTATAGTCCTTTATTAAAGTATTGATTGGATATTGAATTGCAAGGTCACTGAAGGGATCGACTGTAGCGGTCAGGTTATCTTCAAGCCGAATATAGTCAATATGCCAATGATCTAAAGCGGCAGATGTAGAAGCCCAATTCCTAAATCGAAAGCGGAATCCATTGTCTAAAAGCGCAAGAGGAATAGCCCAATGGACTGTATCCCAAACATCTGGTGTCGCATCTCCGTCTGTCTTCCAGCCTGATGGATACCAGGCATTTGAATCAGGTTCCCAAAAGTCCAGGAGAAGTGAGTCCTGAGTTTCAGGATCGTTTCCATATCCGCCCGGCTGATAAATAAAAGTGAGGTAGACATTCGTTTTGCCAGAAAGGTTAATGTGCTTCGATGTAAGGTGATCTGCTTCTTCATACGCTGCAGCGTTTCCGAAATCATACGGCATTCCATTCTCATCCACTCCATCCATTGTTACCACACCCAATGACCAAGGATCTATAGGAAATCGGTAATTATGGCAGGCAAAATTATCCACCCAGACGTTATCCTTATCATCCACCGCTACAAAAAAGAGATTGGCACTATCCTGAACAATCGTTGGCGTATAGAAGATAGTGTCTTGAGTTGGGTCAGGTACACCGTCGATTACCGAATCAATCAGGACATAACATTCCCGATATAAATTCATTGTTGTATAGGTGACAGGATAGTTACATAATTCGCTTACATTCACGGATTGCACAGTCGGAAAGTAAGAAGTGAAGGTCGTAGGAATTCCGGAAACTATCGAAATGGTATCGTGTCTTGAATACGTCGAATCACAATAAGTGGAATCAACATGTAAGGGAACCATCCCCGGATCAAGTAAGGCGTAATAATATTGTGAAGTCACATTGCCATCCGAATAATTCGCTTTATACTTCTCAAACTTGCTAATGGAAAAATCATCCCTGACAGGCAAAGTATCAAGCGTATCCATATTATAAATGAATGTGCTGTCTAAAGAATTGAACGGGAGCTTTTGAGAAAACGCCGGTTTATCCTGAAACAAATACGGGTTCACCTGTAAAGGATAAACAGATTCTCCCGTTTCCTTGGTTTCTTGACCAAATGATGCGAATGCTGCGAGCAGCGCAATTAAGGACAATAATTTTTTCATTTCATACTTAGTTACCCCCGCCGGTATTTTTGGTTGCCCAAATGGTGACTGTAGTTCCGGCTGCAACGCTTATACTCTCTCCTCCCGTCGGGCTTTGGTTGGTAATCACCGCATTTAGTCTATCTTCTTCCGTAAGTACATTATCGTCATAAACTACATGCGTAGCGAGTGTTAAAGTTAGTAAACGTTCTTGTGCTTCGCTTATTGTTAGACCAACTAAATTCGGTAGAGCGGATGCTTCGCCGGTTTTTCCCTGGGAAACGACTAATTCGACCCGACTTCCTTTTGGAATCATCGTTCCGGTTGTAATTGGCTTCCCATTATAATATTGATCAATGACATAACCGGGGCCTTCAACCGCGGGTCTGTAGCTTATTTTCGTTTTAATGCCAAGCGAACTCAGAGTAGTTTCTGCCATGCGCTTCGACATCTCTTTGACTTGAGGCATGGCAATCATTTTTGGCATTAAGGGCACCACTGATAAGACGATTGTTCTGCCTTCCTTAACTTTCATTCCACTGGAATCCGTTGGCTCAGGATATTGCCAGCAGACTGTCCCTTTTGGCCAGTCGTCAAGATAAACAGAGTCCTGAATCTCGTAACTGATCTTTTTCGCACTCACAAATTCATCCAGATCATCCATATGGATTTTATAGAAAGACGGGACATCTATATCCTCACCCCAATTCGTATGACTTTTGATACCGGCGAATACAATCCAGATCAACAAAATCCAAGCGAGAATGATTCCTCCAAGATTGATTAGAAATTGTTTGGATATGAAAAAGCGAAAAAATTTCTTCATTAAACGGAACTCTTTTTCTTTTTACTAAGAGACTATTTCTCGGAGCAAATATAACTAATCAACTTAAATAGAAGGGCTCTGAACCGTTGGGATTGCTGGTGAAATTATTATTTGAAATATTCGGTCGAAAAGGTGCTATAAGCGATCTATTTTTTACTCTTCGATTTGGTATCGACCAATAAACAGCCCTTCCTCTTTAAGTACATAAACCTTTTTATTTGCGAAGGAAAAGTCTATGACGATCCCTTTCATTGGATAGGTGAAATCTGAATCGACAAATGTATCCGTGGGAATGGTGTGAATCACTGAATCGGATTTAACAAGGAGATAATTATTAAGTACATCAATACGATCCGAATCCATGCGCAGCAAGCGAATGAAGGTTCCAAATACATCAAAAATTCCAACGCCTTTACCGGGAATAGAAACAAATAAAAAATCGTTGGATTCTATCATCTGATCGGGTTGTCTGTCGCCATCAAAAAGAGAGACTAAGTTCTCAGTTTGAGAAACCTCCTCCAGGTTTTCATTTAGTTTGACCAAACGCATGGAGCCGGCATCCAGAACCCAAAACGTATTTCCGGCAAATGATTCGCAAACGAGGATTGGTTGTTGCAGATCCAGGCTTACCAGATCAATTTCGCCGTGTATGTCTGTGAGGGTATTGTCCAGAAAGTGAACGACTGATCTTTCCTGATCGAACACTAGGGTTCTGAATGCCTTGGAACTTTCCAGGCTTGTCGGACCGAGCTGCTTAAGCGAGGTTGAAAAAAGCGTGTCATACTGATTCGAAAACTGAAGGATCACATCATTTTTACACAGATAAACACGACCGAAATTATCAACCGAAAAATGGCTGTAGTTCCCCATAATGGAATCCTCATAAACCAATTTATAGTCTTGCCCAATTGAGTTAAATGAGCAGCATAATATGGAGATGAAAAACAGTCTTTTCATTGTGTCAAAAACGATTCTGAAAGATACTTATTTTTAGGCCGCATTAAATCATCCCCAAAGATCATGCTAGAAACCCAGGGTCACGCCTCCAAGAATCTGGAACCCCTGAACGCGGTATTTGTGCCAGCGGAAATATTTTTGAGCCGCGATGTTGTTCAATTGCAAGAAGGCTGAAATTTTGCTGTTATATCGATACTCCAGATGAAGATTTCCATCGGCTATCAATCCAAGATCTACGGGAATATTATCATCCGCCGGATTAAAAAGGTAAACCGGACTCATTCGCCCGCTTTCAAGAAGAAAATCTGCTTTGACATAAATCTTATCGTAGAGATTATAATTTCCTCTTAGAATAAACTTAATCTGTGGAAGGTTCCAGGCGAATTCCTGGTCAGTTGGTACCCATTGATTGTATTCGAAAATTGCATCAACCTTAAGCTTTTCTTTTAGCTGATAAGATAGTGAAGTAGTTCCACCATACGCATCGACAAGATCATAAACGACCGTGAATTTGTACAGATCCGAAAAAACTGTATCGTTAATGAACAATGGCATATTGGTATGCCGTCTAAAATGGAATCTCATATTGTATGACATCTTCTTCGAGAGGGTTCCTTTTATTCCCGCATAGGCCTCAAACCTTCGAGTGTTTCGCAATTCTATGCTGCTCGTCACATAATTGTTTTGGCGATTCAGGCTGTAGAAAGAATTTTGTGTCACTTCACCTCCAGCGCCGAGATAAGGAATGGCCATATCATTCAGAAGGCTGTAGCGAGCCTCTAGAAGTGGAAGTACCTGCAGAACGGTCTGTTCCGATCCTGTTGACGCTTGCACCGTAGGGAAGTCGAGGTTGATATCAACGCCGTAAATTACTTTCCACTTATCGGCATAAGTCGATGCATAGGGTCTTAAATGAATCAATGTATTATTGACATCCATACGATAAACAGAATCCAGGGAAGTATCATTTTCTCCCGCCCGGTAACGATTGATTCTGAAATCAGCATCCACTCTAAATATATGTTTCTTCAATTTATACGCGAGTTCAGCTCCGAAAAAGTAGTTGTGATTTCTCGCATTAAGTCCTGTTGTATCGAAATCTTTTCTGAATTCGTGGAAGTACATATAATCGGTCTTTGCCTTCCAGAGTATTTTTGCGCTGTCCTTTCTTGGCGTATTTGAAAGAGCTAATCCTCCATGAAAACCTTGTACACGATTCAGGAGAGAATCCTTTGAGAAGAAGTCGGTGGTATCCTCAATACCGTAGAAATGATATCCGTGATTCAGATAATTGATCTCAGTTTCGAATAGGAAGTCGCCATTATTAAATTCACCAAAACCACCAATACGGCTTCGATCAAAGCTGGCCGGGGCCCAGCCATTCAGTTTTCCGAAGGACGAATTATGCTTTGTGTGGAGGCCATAAGAAACTCGTCTATGTCGTTTAGAATTTAAGTACAGTTCTGCAAGTGGACTTGCATAGTTCCCAATTCCCAATTTCAGATAAGCCGGATACAATTTGCCCAGTTTATCTATGATGCGAATTTTCGAAGGTTCAATTTGATTCATTGAAATCTCGACTCGCATATTTCGACTCAGGAGCGGATATTCTATATTAGGAGTTGGAATAACTGTATCAATTACCGATGGTTTTTCGGCTATTCGATAGGAGGGCGAAATTGGTCGTTCGGCCGTGGTTTCATGTTCGTACTCATCCGGTTGTGCAAATCCATTGCTTAGCCCTATAAAGAATAATACGCTCAAACTATATTTCAAAAATCTATCCTCCATCGCCATCGTCTATTTCAATTGTATCATTTCCATCCTCGTCCAACTCTTTGCTCCGGTTCTTTAATTCCTGCAACACTTGCATGACCTGTCTTGCCTCTTCAATAATTCCGTCGTCCTCAACTTTGTAACCATTCAAAACTGAGTTGAGCGTATATTCCGCCTGCACATAATCTTCCATTCCCATAGAATTTTTTGCCTGAAGAATAAGCGCTTTAGCTACCCAATAGTCGTAACCTGCTTTTTCTTTCATCAATTTTCTTACTTCGTTTTCCGAAGTTTTATATTCTTCTTTCAGATGATAAATTAAAGCAACATGGAATTGAGATTCTGCTCCAATCATCGACTGACTTTTGTCCGAGACCCGGACAAATTCAGCTAAGGCCAGATCATAATTCCCTTTTTCAAATTCTGCCTTGCCAAGAACGTAATGTGCTTCTATTAAGACATTGTCCAGCGACAGTGGATCGGCCAAAACTTTGTTCGCATAGGTGCCGGCGATGCCCATTTTCTTTTTGAAGGTATAAGATCGCATTAATCCAATCTGGGCGATTAATTTGTTTTCAGGATATGTCGCACTATTCTCCAGTTTTTGATAATAGATGATAGCCTGATCGTATTCGCCTGTACCATATCGATATTCAGAGGCCACTTTTGCTGCATATTGAGTGAAATTACTTGTTGGTTTTTCAAGAACTTTTTCAAAATAGATAACCGCCTTAGCAATATTACCCAATCTGTCATGAGATGATCCCAAATAATAAAGTGCAGACACTTCGTTCATTGGATGTGTGAACTTGCTCAAGTATTTTTCGAATGCCGAAATGGCTGCGGTGTAAGAAGAATCTTCAAATAATTTCATTGCATTGTCAAAGCGAAGGTTATCTTCATAAACCGCGTCATAGTCCTTCCCCAGCCGATCAAGTAAGGCCAAATATTTATCCGGCTGATTGAGGGCCTTGTAAATGTGCTCTAAGAGTTCGATGGCATCCTTCTCTCGCACTTCATTATCAAATTCGTCAATCACCCTTAAACATTGTTTCTCGGCCAATTCATAACTCTGACCATTAAAATGAAGCACACCAATTTGGAAAACTGCATCGGTTATTTTTGAGTGTTTAGGGTGATCAATTATTAACTGATTGTAGTATTTCATGGCCTTATCGAAGTTCACAGGCTTCATTAATCGATAAGCTTCGGCTACTTCATAAAGGGCCGGAACAGCAAAAGTTGAAGTGGAATGATTGTTTACGATATCGAGCATTCTTTCTGCCTTTTTTTCGTACAACTGTTTATATCCGAGTGCCAAACCTATTTGATACTTTGCATAGTCAATTTGCCCTCCCTGAGTTGCAATTGCCTTGTCGTAAAAGATTATTGCATTATCATCGTCCGCCGGCTTTCTGGAAAAATAACAATCCCCAATTCTCAAATAAGCGTCTGTAATTTTGTCTTTATGAATTTCGGTTTCATCCTGGGTGAAGGTTCTAAAGTTCTGAGTTGCACTCTCATAATCCTTCTTTCGGAAATAGCAATATGCGATGTTGTAATAGGCGTCATTGTGCTGTGGCAATCCATAGCTGCCCGGCTCCTCAAGGAATTTGTGGTAATTCGCTATCGCCTCGTTGAAATTCTTTCTTCTGTAGTATGACTCGGCGATCCAGTAGTGGCTGAGTGCATTTAGTTTTGGATCGATCGGATGCTTCTTAACCAATTCGAAATATTCAATGGCCTTTGTATAATCGAGATTCGCATAAAGTTCCACGGCATGATTATAGGCCATCATCTGATAAGCGTCTCTCATTTTAAAATCCATCTCCGCCATTTGGTCCATTGAGTTCAGAGCGGATTTATAATTCTTCATTGTTGTATAAACATTCACCAGGTATTGATAGATATCGCGCTTTCGTTTTGAATTGGGATAGCGCACCAAGTATAGATTCAGTGCATCAAGAGCCTCATCAAATGGATTGTAATCAAGCTTGTATGACAGTACTGCGAAATTATATAGTGCGTCCTCCTCTATGTCGGCATCGAAAGGAAGAGTTGACGCCCTTTCGAAAGCGCTTCGGGCATATAAAAAATTATCCTCTTGCAAATAACACTCTCCAATATGATAAAGTGCCACCTGTCCGAGTTTGTCTCTTTTTTGAGCAACAAGGTCAAACATTACAACGGCCTGTGCATAGGCTCCACTTTTGAAATAAGCAAATCCCAACTGATAATCTTCGTCCCTGGTTGTTGCCGATCGCCGATTGTATTCTTCAAGAAATGGAACCGCCTCGTCATATTTTCCGATTCGGTAGTATGCGTCTCCTACTAAATGAGAAATGGCCACCTCATTTTTAACATCTGCCGAATCAACAATTGGTGGCGCATACGCTAACAACTTTTCAAAATTTCCCTGTAGATAATAGATTTGGGTAATGTAATAAGGCACCGTCTCGCTAAAATTTGGATTGTATTTTAACTTCACAAATCCTTCGAGGGCCGTTTGATAATTCTTCTCTTCGTAAGCAATATGTGAGTAGTAATACAGTGCGGGTGGTTGATATTGTCCTTCGGCATTGATGATTTCAAAAAATGCGTTTCTGGCTTTTCGCTGCTCATTTTGTTTGAAATACGAATACCCTAATTTGAAATAGTATTCACCTTTGTCTTCAACTTCCAAATCATACAAATCAATCTTCGCCAACCATTCGATTGTATTCTTATATTTCTTTTTTCGATAATAAAATCGCCCAAGCTCCATATAGATATCCTGTCGATGAACTGACTCTGGATATTCTTGAAGATAGGTGAGCAATCTTTTTTCGGCATCGGCATGATAGAGGCGCAAGGCACTCATCGCGTGATAGTAGCGCGCTTTTATAAAAAGGGGGTCTTCCTGATCACCCTTCTCTTCCATGAACAATTGAAATTCTTCACGAGCCGCGCTGTACTTTGCTTTCTCAAAAAGATCCTCTGCGACATAATAGCGCGCATAGTCAGATGTGTACTTTACACTGGACTGTGATAAAGCAGATAATGAGATGAAGAAGAAAAGAAGAACACCTATTCTTAACATAAACACCAAATTGTGCTCAGCCAAAACGATATTATACGCTGTGCCTTAAGCTTTTGGAAGCTCCTTAAAGTTGAAACAATA
>CAZCAD010000022.1:16029-16360 GCA_964496525.1 uncultured Flavobacteriales bacterium
AGCTTGTAAAGTTAAATGTGTTAAGAAGGGGGAACAGAAGGGGGTCAGTAAAGTTATAAACGCAATTCTGTTCAAATTATTGTGAATGCCAATTGTTAGGCGAATTTTTAAGAACCCTTTGGTATGTTCAAAAAGATTCCGAACCCTCCTACATTTCATTTCGGAGGGCAAGGCGGGTCCGGAATGACGTTCTTCGAAAATAACTGTTAATAATTTTCCCATAGGAAGAAGGTGCTAACCAATGCTTATCTCTATTTTTGGCTTAGCAATGGAAAGTTCGGACAACATATTTTGGATAAAGAACGGACAGATTAATCAGAAGGATATTTTG
>CAZCAD010000023.1:0-15473 GCA_964496525.1 uncultured Flavobacteriales bacterium
CAGTTAGGGACGGTGAAGCCATATCGTCAAAGCTGACCACAATAGCTCGTTACGATCTAAATGGAAATATGATCTGGTGCAACTTTTATGCTTTTGGAACAGAGGGGGCCATTTCCTTAATCCAAACTGAAGATGAAGGATTCGCTTTCACAGGGTGGGGTAACCCAACCAGAGATATTGATGGACAACCCGTTACGTATAATCCTACGTCTGGTTTTGGAGGCGAAGACTTTGCAGCGGGCTTTTGTGATGAACCTACACAATTTACACAAAAATTGGTCGCTGGAAAAATTGATATTGATGGTGTCCTCGAATGGATACACATGTATGGCTTTCTTGATTTTGGAAACATAACTCATTCCGACACTGAAATAGCCAAGGCAGAGTCTCTTGGATATACTTTAATTAAATCCACCACAAATCCCAACAACATCATAGTCCTTGGTAGATGTCAGGATTTAGATGATGTGAAAGTTTTAACGGACGGCTCGGTCGTTGCATTTTCAAAAATATTCGCTCTCAAATTAAACGAATTTGGAGAAATAATTGATCGATCCCTAATTGGGCCAGATGGCTATTTTATTACAGTCAGAGAAATTACGGAAGATTTTGATAACGGTGGTTACCTGGCTACGGGATTTCAGATTTTTGACAAAACCAGTGCTTTTGGCGATGACGCGGAGGCCTTACTTTTCAGATTAAAAGATGACTTCACCCAGCTAAATTTTGGTAATGATCTTTGGGGAGATCCCGGAAAATTTGCAGAGCTAAGACCAAGTTCCCCTGGTAAAAACAATATTGGATGGGATGTGAAAATGCTAAATGGGGGAAAAATTGCCTGGGCACATATTGATGAATGTGAAGGTTGCAAAGGTGGAAGCAATAGCTTCGGCGATGGAATAATAAGCCTTTTCGATGACATAACTCCGGGTTCACCCGAACAGATAATCGATTTGGCAATAGTTAATACACTAGGTTTTTCGCAAATCCATGCTTATGATTTAAAGATGGCCCTGGTTAGTTCTGGAGACGGAGGATTTGCCTGCCTTACTACATATCAAGTTTTCGAACCAGATCTTTCGGATGCTACATACAATCCTATAGTCACACTTCTTAATGCCCAAATTTCAGGGGAAATGTGCCTTGATGGTTTACCTACTCCTATTGATTTTAAAGATGCAGCTTTAGAAATTTTTCAGCAGCACTGGAATACGGATGCCTATGTCGCAAAATTTGATGCTGGTGGAACTTTTTTATGGGACAAATCATTCGATGCTGATAATGCTCCGGTAACCTTCTTTCCTGGAGATTATAAGGAGCAGGAATGTGTTTTCCGCATGACCGAAGCCACTGACGGAAGTTTGGTATTTGTGGGCAACACGAGTCACAATCGGGACGATTATTACATCGCAAAAATCAACAATGATTGCCATGTAAGGAAGGATCTCAGCGGCGGGTTTACGGTTGAAGACGATTTCGACCATGTAATTACCATTGACAACTGTGACTTAACTTGGGACAATACCTTCCCGGTCCCGGGCGCATCTGTTATTTCTTTGGCCGGATCATTGGTCATTGAACCGGGAGCACATTTGACAATTAGCGGCCTTGAAGTGCAATTTGCAGATTCCCGCAAATTGCCTTACGTGACTAATATTGTGGTGAAACCGGGAGGAAAATTGACTTTGATCAATGACGCAACTTTAACATCAATCTCGGACTGTCCAAGCAGCATGTGGGATGGTATTCAAGTTCATGGGAATTGGGATCAACCACAAACACCTGAACTTCAGGGTCAACTTGTCATGAACAACGCGAAAATTGAAAACGCAGTTATTGGGGTTGCAGCGGTCAAGCGGGATAATTTCGTGAAAGACCTGACAAAGACAGGTGGTATTTTGAAGATTCAAAATTCCGAATTCAAGAACAACCTGATTTCAGTGGAAATGAGACCTTATCCCAATCCGGATTCTGGACTTCCTGATGATAATGTCTCATTCATTCAATTGACAGAATTTCATATCACAGCCCCCTTGAATGACCCCGAAATTGCAAATGTGACCGAATTTCTTGATCCTGACAATAGCATGAGGGTTACTGAGCCCAGGGCGCATCAGGAATTTATTTTGGTTGTTGGGATAAAGGGCTTACCGATCAGGGGTAACACATTTACTCTTGACGCAGCGATTGCTGATGATTTCGTTGGTGCAAGAAAAGGATATGGCATTTTGGCATGGGACAGCGACGTAATTGTTGAACCGCATCAATTTTTTAGTGGTTCTCCAGTTACGAAAAACGTTTTCAACAACAATTGGATCGCCATTTATGGTAAACCAATGGGTCAGGTGAATAACTACTATATAAATGATAATGTATTCAATAACAATCATATTAGTGTAGCATTTGATGGTAGTGCAAATTACAGTACGATAATTAACAATGATTTTAATATTCCCGAGGAGATTGGCGATCTGGAAGACGCGAATATGGGGATCTATATTGAAAGCGCCACAGGATTAACAATCGAAGGAAATAATTTTGACGGTTTGGCTCAAACTTCTGGCGCAACAAATGGTGGAATATTTATTAAGGACGCCTCTGTTGCCGGAAGTGCGGAAATATATCGAAACACCTTTAATCGACTTGATGTAATTATTCAGACTGATGGGGATAACAAGATAACCAATGTTGATTGCAATGATTTTAATAATGACTTATCCGGGGGAAATCAAATTCTCTGGCATAATACAAGTGGAATTGATAGTGAGGTTAAGGATCAGGGATCTTGTCCTTTTCCGGCTGGATTATTTCCACAAGAACCTCAGGCCAATAGATTTTTGGGAACTTATAATTTCCCGAATTTCACCGTTTTGAATGAAGGAGCCTCATTCAAATATGATTCGTACAACGTTCCTGACTATATAATGAGTTTTGACATTGGAGCTGATGATATGGTTTGTGCGCTAGAAATATCAATCAATCCGCTGGCAGCGTGTCCAGTTCTTACAGAAGATCCTGATCCTCCGGGTTTCACTTATTGAAATTGGAGTACTGCACGCGCTGAATGACGACTTGTTCGATCAAATTGATGAGGGTGATACAGATGGCTTAGTTGATTTTATAGAGAATACCAGCTCATCATCAACGATAAAAAATGAATTATTGGATGTGTCTCCTTTTTTATCTGACGAGGTCTTAATTACCTTGATCGATAAATCCGGAATAAATCAGGCTCATGTAAAGCAAGTACTTGAGGCAAACGCACCACTGTCAAAAGAAGTTCTCTTAGCTCTGATTGAAAGTCCTAATGACTATCCTGAACCTACCATCCGAAAACTAATACTGGATAGCAGCCCGGTAGCAGACGAGTCCGTTCTTGTGGCAGCCATAGATAGGGTGCCGGAATTAAATTCAAGTTTCTTTCAGCAGGTCTTAATTGCCAATAGCCCATTGAGAGACCCGACATTATTGGCAATGCTTACAAGAACTGAACCTATTTCGAACACCGTGGTGCGAAAAGTTCTTGAAATTAATACACCCCTTTCACCGGAGGTTGACGCCCAATTCATTGCGAATTCTTATCCTTCGAATGTCTACACAAAAGTTTATGGCAGTGGTATAGTCGCCGGTTTTCCAAACGACAAAGTAAGTCCCGAATCAGTTGTAGGCCAAATATTGGACGAAATCACATACAATGAAGGTAAGATCATTAGCATAGTTGATCGACTTGTTCGCTTTTATTTGAGGATTAATGATTACGAAAGTGCTGTTCTATTGTTAGAGGCAGAGAATACAATTCAGGCTTCTTGCGCCCTGCTGCCAATTTTATTGGAAACAAGAGATGGGGTGAGACTATATAACCATATTTTGGATATTAGAGCGGCAGCGCATGGTGACCCGGATATATTCGCTTTATGCGATTATTACGAACTCATGTTTGAAATTCGTACACAACCCGGAGGTATTGAGGCGATTACTCCAACCCAAATCAATGAGTTGAACATCATCGCAAACGGTAATTCGGCAATGGTTGCTAACAATGAAAATATTCTTGAGTTCATTGGTGAACGTGAAATAAATGAATTACACATGATTGCCATTAATTTCGGACCGGTAACAAAGGCACCATTGTTTGGTTCAGGACCTGATGAGGTGGAACAAGAGGAAACATCCTCCTCTGAAATGCTTCTCTATCCTAACCCTGCTGATCTTTCAGTCACCGTGCGTTATAGCCAACCTTATTCCGAAAATAACGTTAATTTGTATGTATACAACCTGACTGGTCAGGCCTTATACAATCAAGAACTTCAACAATCGAGTGGAGAAGTTACTATTGATGTTTCTCAGTTCACACCGGGCATTTATATGGTTGTACTTGTTAATGATGCTGGTAAAATGGTGGAAAAACTAATCGTTAAATAAAGATGAGCTCATTTATTAAGAACATGGTCTTTTTTTTGTGCATTCATAGTTGGTCTGTGAATGCACAGTATTATTTGAGTGAGTCGATTAGTTTGGCTACAACTGCCGAGGGGTTTGGTGGATTACTTTATGATACCAATACTGACAAATTGGTGTTTCAAGGAATAGTAGTTGGAAACACAGGGCCAATTTTGTATTTCACGGATGATTTGTGTTCACCATTGGATACTAATTATATCGAAAAAGATTATTACGGCTTTGAGTTTAAAATGGCGCCTAACTCAATTGTCAAAGACCAATTTGATTCGTATTTAATTTGTGGTCAACAATCTAATAATGTTGATTCTGCGAATGCAGTAATCATGAAATTCAATCTAAACGGAGACACACTTTGGACAACTGAGTTAGGTGACATTGATAAACTGGATGGGTTTACGAGCATTGTGATCGCACAAGATTCTAATTATGTATTTGTTGGTCAAAGCGATACTTACTCGGCAGGAATTGGAGAAGATGATGCATGGATCGTGAAGACCGATACCGCGGGTAATCTAATCTGGCAAAATAATTTCGGTGGCGCGATGGGTGATTACTTTAATGATGTTGATACCACAATCGACGGCGGATTCATTGCATCAGGATATACAAATAGTATCTCAGGATTTGACAATGATATAATGGTAGTACGAGTCGACTCAAACGGAAATGAAGTGTGGACAAAGTATTTCGGAAATGCCGTTTCGAGTGAATCTTCAGTAGTGAGAACGATGCCAAATGGCAATTTTCTGGTTTACGGCGGCTGGGGATTTTTTGAGCCGGGAAGTTCAACGATGTGGCAGACTCATACTATGGCAATGGAATTGGATCAGGATGGCAACCAGGTTTGGTTTAAAACATACAGCGTTTATGAGGAGGGTAGCGATGCGTTTTATGAGTACTGGGATGCTGTAGGACAAAGCGTTTTTGTCTCGGATGGTATTGTGTTCGTAGGTCAAAGTCAGGATAGTCTCGACTATAATCCACTGGGATTCATAATGAAAACGGACTATTCGGGTAATTTATTATGGATGAGAACATACCGAGAAAGAGACAATGATAATTACCTTAGAGATATTATTGAAATGCCTGGGGGTGATTTAGTTGCTACTGGGGTTTTATTTCCAGATGCAGGCCTTGGCCAAGATGGCTGGATATTAAGAACAAATTGTTTGGGGTTTTGGTACTATCCAGTGGCTGATGCAGATTGGCTCAATGCTCCTTCAAATACAGTTATTTTAGATAATAATAGCATTCGGTTTGGTGATGGAATTGTTTATTGGGGAGACGGTGAGAGTGATACTTTTACCGAGTTCGACGACACTTTAATAAGCCATACCTACGCAGTAACGGGAGCGTATTCTGTTCAGCTCATTGTTAACGCTTGTTATCATGCTGATACCATTTATACAACTGTAGACGCTACACCATTATCAATATCGAATGAAATGGGGTTTGAGTTTAGGTTATATCCTAATCCTGCAGAGGATTTTGTGACGATACGATCAGGTATGGATCTCAACGGAACTGAAATTGCAATTTACGATTTGACCGGTAGTCTGGTTTATTCGAAACTGATCGGATGGACAAATTCGGTGAATATTGACCTTTCAGATTTCTGTGCAGGAACCTACCTTGTTCGGCTTTCTTCTAGTCAAGGAGTAAGAACGGAGAAGCTTATTGTTCGGTAGATGCAATTAAAATCTTAGAGTGCGGTATAGATAATTATACACCGAGCTTTTATTTAGTGTCTGGCCGGAAATAAAGCAAATTTCAAATTACCTCTTTTTGCCATTTTTTCATTTTTTCTAATCGATTGATATTTAGTTATCAACTCATAGAATAAAAATCTAATAGACACTATAACAATAATATTACCTGTTCTGCGTTTACCTCCCAAACCAGACCAATGAAGCTCCGTGCCCTTAGCTTAACTCTTCTTGTTTTCATTGCCTTTATCGTAGCTTTTTCGTGTAAAAAAGAGATCTCGCAGATCGATTCCGGAGAGTATGGCTACGAAAAAATCGAAGCCGCTTTCAGCAAATCTACCTATCAAATGAGTACAGGAATTTCGGCACACGAAGGATTTAGGGGCTGTTCATGGTGGGGTGTCATGGACTTTTATAGCTGGACCATTGACTATCGATTAACAGAAGGAATTGAGTCAAATGGACGGGTATTTTATCCGATCGAAAAAAAGTGGAAAGTAGATTTCATCAGTAGATATTGCTGCGAGGGAACAGTATCTGAGTGGTCAAAAGACATGAGGTGGTTTCGCACGAAAAGATTATATCGCTATGATGTCAAAAGCAAAAAGGCCATGATTTATATGGGCATGGATGATACACGCCCGGAAATTATTATGGACTTTGATTTGGCTGTTGGAGACAGCTGGTTGATCGATGAAAAATATGATCTGGAATTCATTATTGATGATATAGAAATCATTAAACTGAATAACGTGGGCTATCCGGTTTATCGTGGACACTACTCAATGGGAGGCCTATATTCTATTCGAAACAGCTCTGCTGAGGATCCGGTTTATTTGAGTCCTTTTAATCCAAATCCGTTTCGAATGACAGAAGACTTTAAAGCGTTCGAAAATCACAATTGGTCAATCTTCCAGGTTAATGATGAGCATTCACAGCCGGTGGACTGGATCCCGGAATCAAAAGGCGCCGGTTATTGGGATACATATTACAGTATTACCCACGACTTTGATGCCTCAATTGATATCAAGCAAATTCCAACTGTGTACGGATATTTCTAAAAAATTTCTGATTTTATTCGTGTCCATTTGTATGAACCGGATCTATGTGGGTATGAATTTGACCATTTTTCATCGGCTTCACCTTTTTCTCACGAATGGATATTTTGTTTTTTATCGACTCCGGCCAATCAGTTGAATCCTCGGCGTCATAAATTTGAATTCCGGCACCATCATATTTATGAAGTAATTTCTCAGCTCTGCAACCCAATATAATTCCTGAAGTCATTAAACCGGAATTGGCTGCGCCGGCGACACCATGTGCCAGGATGCTGGCACCAACCAAATATAGATTCTTGATCTCTGACTTAGGTTCAAAGGCCCTGGATCCAATTTGATCATAAGTCTTTTCTATTCCGTACACGTTTCCATGAGTCGTATTCAGATAAAATTTATTTGTCTTGGGCGTACCTAATTCCATCTGAGAAACATGTTCACGGCAGCCCGGAATTAGTTCTTCGAGATTGTTCATGAGTTTATCAGAGACTTTCTTTTTGAACGCTTGATACTTTTCTCCGCTTTCTCCCTCCTCTTTCTCAAACTCCTGAAATACATCATTATCGATGAAGGCAATCATTTCAAGGTTAAAGTGCTTACCATCCTGTGATGCGGGATCCTTTAAGGAAGAACAACTCATGAAACAACTTTTAAACTTATGGCCTGAGCTCACGTCTTCGAGTGTATTATGCCTCATACTTTCGTTCAAGTCTTCGCCGTCAAATATCCAATAGTTTCCCGAGTCGATTCCTGCTTTTCGAACGTCCATATCCAATGTGACAAACATAATGACCGATGAAACAGAATATTTTACAGAGTCCAATCTTGAGCGCAGTTTTTTGCTCAGAAGTGAGGGGTCCATTAGTTTGGTATATGTAATGTGGGGATCAGCATTTGAAATAATGTTCTTTGAAAATATTCGCTTTCCATCATCCATTTCGACGCCTTTGGCAACGCCATTTTCAATGATAATTCTTTTTACTTTCGCCTGAGTACGGATTTCACCTCCGTGCTTCTTAATGGCCTTTGTCATTGCCTTTACCATTGCTCCGCCACCCCCCATTGGAAAGTATCCTCCAAGGCTGTAATGCCCGATTACACCTACGTGATATGAAAAACTGGCACGATTTGGTTGTAAGCCATGATTTCCACATTGGACATTCAAAATTGACTTAAGTGCCGGGTCTGAAACAAACTTGCTGACCACTTTTTCAAGTGTAAAGAGTCCAAATCGAACAAGCGTTGGAGAAGTCAAAATCACTTTGAACTTTGCCCAACCTTTTTGTTCAGCAATCAAACGGCTCAACTGAGCCTGAGCTACCCATAAATTTTTCAGGTACTTTTCAATTCCTTTTTTCTCATGTGGAAATTCAGCAATTAGGGCTTTCTGAAATTCTTCACGAGTAGATGGATAATCAAATCTTCTGTCGCCAATTAGACAATGTTCGAAGCCCTCTTTAACCATCCTGAAAAAGGAAAGATCATCTCCCAGGCCAAGTCCTTCATACAATTCACGAACTGATTCGCCTTTGCCCAGCTGACCGATGTAATGTACACCGGGACTAAATTTTTGACCATTAAGGTTAAAGCTATGGCACCATCCACCCGGAACGTAGTGCTGTTCCAGGACTAAAACTTTGTGCCCATCTCTGGCCAGGCAGATTGCCGCTGTAAGGCCTCCTGCGCCGGAACCAACGATAACTGAGTCGTAATGTTCGTTTGTCGTGTTCTTATCCACCATGTAGCAATTGAGCCAATCTCTTCAAGAACAAAAGGGAAAATATTATCCCGGACTTTAATTGCTCGGTCAGAAGCTTGCTAAAATCTCTGTTCGTTCTTCTTTCGTCAATCGTTTTAACGCATATACTGACGTAAAGAGTCTCACAAATTTACATATTTCTTGTTTTATTGCCATATAAACGTCTGGCTTGTTTGAAAATTGAGTAGAATGAGAGGATTATTGATCGATCCCTCCTAAATCAGGTGCAGCGGTTTCATAGACTATCACAGCGTTACAGAGAAAGGGAATGAGTTGAGATGAACCCTCTACCATGCCTTCGGCAGGCAGGTCTGTGGCCCTCAGGGAAACTGGATGAAAATATTTTACGAAATGGGAGAATCGAGATAATAGTTTCTGACTTACCCTTCTTTTTTTGGCATTGGTCCACGTAGATGAACGACCAAACCATTCAAAAAGTTTCTTAGAACCTGGTCCCCACAGTTGCGGTATTTCTCATGATCTTCTTTTTCTGAAAAAGGCGTTGAGTTGACTTTCGCTGATTTCATAATCAACCAGCATACAGATATCTACGATGTCTTTAGATGTGAACTTATGAGCTACTCGCAGTTTTTTTAGAATGTCGTTGTTGGTAAGGGCCATGCTAAGACTTTTCTCAAATATAATTGGAAAATGTGAAGGATGGCCAGGGATTTCTCAGTGCAACTCGGCGATATATTTCTCAAAACTTCAAAAAGAGAGTGCCTGCCGGATTATCTGCGATCATTTTTTTTGTATCACAGACCTGCCTGCCGGTTTATCTGCCGAAGGCATGGTAGGCAGGGAACCACAGAGAAAAAGAGAGTTCACAGAGAGCCTAAATCAGGTCTTTTAGCCAAAAGGTTCTTTTCCGGGAAAGGTCAAAAGGGTTAGAAAGTTTACGTAAAGGCTTTAGCCCGGGGCACACATTTTAACTTTTTAACTCTTTTAACCAATCGACATTACTCAACCTTCACTCGAATTCCTTCTGAATGCGAAGTAAACTCGGGAGCATACATACACTGAACAGTGGTAATTCCATTTGAAAAATTGCCTTTGTGCTGAACGCGGAGATCGTATTCAAAGACGTAAGTTCCTTTTGGAATGTAATCGAAAAAGAAATTTGTTGCGGCATCTTTGGTGGATTCGTAATAACCCAGACCGTCTCGATATTTATGTCGTGAAAGCACATTCGTCGGTTCAAATCCGGAAGCGCGCATGTCTTTCATATGTACATATTCCAAATTGCGATCTGTTCTTAACTCAATGCGCATTCGTATCTTGTCACCGACGTGTAGCACTCCATTCTCACCAACAGATTTCAATTGTTCACCTGCGTTCGTCATTTCGACCAGGAAAAGTTCTTTCTTGAGTTTCAAATTCGTTTCTGCAAATTCGATCTTGTCGAGATCTTCGAAGTATTGCCAGTAGGCCGCTCCCCAGGCAATGCCTTTGGATTTCTTAGTCACCTCGATATCACTCATCTCTGTCTTAACGGCTTTACCTGCCCAGTGCGTTTTAAAGTATCCTGTTCCTGCCTCAGCTTTGACTTCATAAGGATTGTCGGGGTTTGCCTGATCGCTGTAAACGATTGGTTTACCGCCTAGATTTATCTCAACTAAATCATCTGAAGCCAAGAGATTTGATCCTGTTAAGAGAAGCGCATAAACGGCCTCGGAAGTTTGCTTAGTCGTTTTCCAGCCGGTCGTTTGTTTTTGTTTCAACAACCAGATTTTCAGCTCGTCAACTGATTCTTGATCGTTGGTTACCTCATCGAACATTTCGATCATCAAGGCCTGAGTTTCTATCGGTGCCTCGTACCAATAATATCCGGCTTTAAAATCTTTCCAGTACATTCCGAACTCTTCGTGTTGAATGGCCCTGTCTTTTAGAGATGCGACGATCTTATCAGCCAATTCGTTCATGTTCATGCGATCTGCAGCCAATGCAATCATTCCCTGACCGTAGATATTAAAGTCTTTCCAGTACTTCCGTGCCTGAATTTTATAAAAGGTAACGGCCTTCATTAAATTGGGCGACAAATAGATGTCAGGGAAAAAGGATCGGGCATAGAGATACTGGATTTCATCATATCCAATCCACTTCATTCTTTTCCAGCCTTTGACCTTTTTGATTCGCTCGTAGTCCTTTACGAATTCTCTATCCAACCAGCCAATTGCAGAATACAACATGCTCCAAACACTACTGCCGGTACGAACATCAGTGACACCCAAACGATCAAGATGCCCCATTCCGCAAACAATGTGACGCGTAATGAATTGACTTTCCTCCATTCCCGGAAACCAGGCCCATCCGCCACTTGAAACTTGTGCTTTCTTTACTTTTTCGAGCGCTTGTTTCATTTCTCGGCTCATGCGGTTCATGTCGAGCAATACTGCCAAATTACGTTTGGTTTGCTCTTCACTTTTTGCATCCAATACCCAGGGAGTTTCTTCAAGCATTACACTCTTCAATTCCTGATTCTTTTGAAGATTCGAGAGGAAGGCATCGGGTGAATCTTCCCCCCATTTATTAATGATCGTTTTAATTTTAGGGCTGGAGTTTAAGACATGCGTTGCGATTGCGTTGGAGTAATATCGCGTAAAAGTTTGCTCGGTGCATTCATAAGGAAACTCCATCATGTATGGCATTGCCTGTAATGCGTACCAAGCCGGATTAGATGTAAACTCAAGCGTGAATCGATGATGTTTTAGGCTTTTGCTCTTCGCCGAATTTTTGAGTCGTTTGAAGTTGAATTTCTTCGTTTCGTTTCCTCTTATCGGCATGGGGAGAGATTCTGTGACCAACATTCTGTTCGACAAAATTGGAAGCACATTTTCTTCTCCGTCGGAATATTTACCGGCGGCAGCTACAATTTTCCACTTAACGGCTGATACCTCATAAGGAATAGTCAACTTCCAGCTGGCTGTTGCGCTTCCTTTGCCGTTCATCTGAATGTCTTTGGTTGCGGCTTTCAAAGCAAACTTTTTACCAATTGGCTTATCCGTAAAAGGATCAAGGAGCTCGAGTCGAACCTGACCTTTTAGCATTTTTTCAGACATATTTGAGACGGTTGTAACCATTGTAATCTCGTCACCCTCTCTGAAGAAGCGCGGCGGATTAGGGAGGACCATCAATTTTTTCTGAGTGATCACTTCTTCCTGGATATTTCCGATTTTGAGATCCTTAGTGTGGGCTAATCCTAAGAAGCGCCATTTGGTCAGGGATTCCGGAATTGTAAAGCTAATCTTCACATCTCCGTTTTCGTCCGACTGTAATTGCGGATAGAAAAATGCGGTTTCACCAAAATTGGCTCTTGCCTGGATGGAACCCAATTGAACGCGGTAAGTAAGTCCACCGTTTTTACCCGACTGACCATTTCCTTCTCCGAAATCCCACATCATGTCTTTACTTCCACCACGAACGACTTTTTTATCGACGCTTTTTTCTTTTGAAACTTTAGCAGCAATAGATTCATCCATCGAATCATACAGATAGTCATAGTCTTCCCTGGCCGCCATTTCGTTCTGAACAATTCCTGATGAAGATCCGGTAGCCAAGGCGTAAGAATGGGGCACACTTTGTTCGTTGGCTGTGATCATCGGCGCATCCATATACCCTCTTTTCATAACGTCCCCGTGCCAGGAGTAGTCGTAGTAGGACCCATATTCATCGTATCGATTGTAGCCTCCGGAATAGTTGTATCCGTAATTCATCAAATATGGATAAGAGCGGTATGGGTAATAGATGTAGGGATTCCATTCTCCGTGATCCGTCGATCCGTAATTGACATAATTCCCCTGAATTGCACTCCAATATCGTTGGCCATAATAATATTGATAGACAGAAAGGTAAAAGGAGTTTGGCGTGTAGAGCTCATCGAGACTCGCATCATACAAAGCTGCCAGGAGTTCGGCTTTTTCTCTTTCTCCTTTAGAGTTTTTAATGGTCATTGTCCACTCCTCATCTTGTCCCGGAATTAGCTTATTTCGGAAGGTTGTGAATTCCAGATCAAGCTGTTTGTCTTTATATGGTACGGAGATGTTTTGCGTTCGGCTAAAGTAATTATTGTGCTTTACACAATTAAAATGAACCGTAAAATTGCCTTTGTGTTTCTCTTGAATGGGGATTAGAATTTTTTGCTGTTCAGATGATAATTTGATGAGTTTTGCTCCTTCGTCATTGTTTCCAACTTCCAGGCTGTATTGCACCCAAAGTTCTTTTTCCAGACTCCCGATTATGATTTCGCAGGTGTCTCCAACTTCAAATGATTCCGTTGGAATAACCGTCCAAAAAATATCATTCTTGGGCATTGTCTTGGAGTCAGGATCATAAACGGTGACGTACCTGGTATCGGTGATTTCAATTCCGTTTTTATCGTTGGCAGTTGCGGTATATTGATAAACGCCCGGCTTCCAATTCTCACAATCCAGCTCAAGACTGTCTTCCACTTCTGTATCGAATTTTGTTTTGAAAACAACTTTACCCTTCTCCCAATTCTCATAATTGTTCTCGTCGTTGATGCTGTATTCAGGAAAAAGCTCAGAATATTCTTCATCCGTCCATTTCTTCATGTCGGCGTCTGTGAATTTTTTGGGAGCATAGGTTCGATGGGGATGAATTAATCGTTGAATTTTCAGGTTTCCTTTGGCAAAAATATCTTCACCGTTTAAGTTGGTTGTATACAGTCGAAGAAAATGATCATCGCGCTTATTCATCTCCGCGGGAAGATTATTACTGAGGGCCAGACTCTGATATCCGATGGTTACATAGGAGGAGGTAGAGTGCGTCTCTCCGTTCAAATCAGTAACATCTGCCGTAATAGTATAAGTAAAGTTTGGTAAGAGTCTGGGATTTGCCTTGCTGTCGGGACGAGCGAGAAAGGGAACTGTGAACTCTCCGTTCTCATCAGTGTATGACGTTCCGTGAGCCACTTCTATGGTCGGAGAATAATAGGATGACCACAACCAGTAATAAGGATGTGAGAAGTATCCTGAACGACTTATACGATAGTCAACGGTTGCACCTTCAATTTTATTTCCGGCAAACCCTTCCGCTTTTCCGGTGGCTTTTACAAGATCATACATTGAAAACTCACCTTCCATTGGATCCATCTCAGCACTAAATTTTGGACGCTTGTATTCTTCAACATTGAAATAAACGGATCCCCATTCGTTTGAGATTCTGTACTGCCCTGTTCTTAGCCCATCAGGAATATCGAATGTTCCGGCGAAGGAACCGTAGTCATTCGTTCGTAAAGTCTTCTTTTCAATTTCCTGATAATTAGGATCGATAAAGCGAACGGTGCTTGACCAATTAGGTTTAATACTACGTTTATCACCTCTTTGATTGATCACTATTCCTTTAAATTCGACTTTTTGTCCGGGGCGATAGATTTTTCTGTCCGTATAAAAATTAGTAACGACCGGTGACACGTAAGGTTGGTATTGATACGGCATGTAAACCGTAGCCGAAGGATCATAACTGTCCTTGCCGTATTTGAGTGCGATGTTGTAATTTCTATAATTATTGGTTGATCTCAAAGACACCTTTCCATATCTGTCCGACTTGAAAGTGCCTACATGAATGGTTTGGTATATGCCCAATCGATAATTATACTCCTGATAACTCACATTGACATCAACACCCTCTAGCGGCTCTCCGCTCATTCGATCAGAAACAAAAATATTTATTCCTGATTTGGTTGGTTTCGTTTGATAAGTCAAACTTGTCGCCCAGAATCCACAATAGGCAAAACCATCATCATCGCGTTTAAATTTTTCATTGGTTCCAGCTACCACATAATAATATCCACTCTTTAATTCGGGGATCAATTCTTCGACCCTGTGATGGCGAAAATCCCTCGGATTCTCAAGGGCAATTTCGCGATAGTAAATGCCTTTCTTCCCTCTTAAGAAATCGGCCAGGGTATAATAGCCACTTGGATTTGCCCGGTGAAATCTTGCAGAAGCCGTATCAAATTCGGTTTCATCGTAAGGGATGAACTTGAGATACAGCTTGTTAATATTCTTGTAGTCGATCAGGAAGCTGGCCTTCTTGTTGATCGCCACGGCATCAATGGCTCTCAGATTCAATTCTTTGTTTCTTATCTGTGATTCGAGGTGAGCACATTCTTTACCACCATGACTGTTTCGATACCAATCCTTTGCTCTTTGACAAATGATAATCGCACTTCTCAAATCCCACTTTGAGTTTGTATCCGCATTGGTCGGATACCAACTTTCACCGGCTACTTTCAGGACCGTTGCATAAGCCGACCAACCTTCGGCTGCATAGCGATTGTCTAAACTGGCAAAGGCAAGACGTTCGATTCCTCGCTTATATAATTTCGCGGCTTCAGGAATGCCGGATGCATATCTCAAATAGCCCAGTCGCTCTTTCTCCAGATAAAAAAGAGGTTCCAGGTTTTCCAAATCGCGATGAAAACGGATGAGGGATTGATATACTTTCAACAAGTAGAATTTTGTATTCAAG
>CAZCAD010000024.1:0-6347 GCA_964496525.1 uncultured Flavobacteriales bacterium
AATAACGTTAAGAAATACATCGATGATTCTGATTTGGCAGATGTAAAATCTCTTCGTCCACTACAGATTACATATGAGTCCCCTAAATTCATGCTTCCAATCCGCTTGGGAATGGCTAATTCAACCGGCGAGCAGGATATGATCATCTATGCTTTTAGTAAAGAGGGTAGAGTAGAGTGCACGAATTACAGAACGACTAAGATTCCTACTGACAAGAGGGTGCCGCTTTTCATTAAAGAAAAGTTCGGTCAATTTTATGTTGACTTATTTAAAAAAGCGCATTGGCAAGAAGATTACGAAGCTATTTTTCTGGAGTATGCCTGGAACATAAGTCCCCAATTTCCAGGGGTGAAGTGTGATCCATGTGTTGGACCACCTCCAATTTTTACAGACTTACAACAAGCCGGAGTGGATTGGGCAATTAATGCCAATAATCAGGCTGCCGGCGATGTCTTTTTTACACGACTACACCTGAGATATTCACGGGAAACGCATCCACAGGATTTGCAATTTCATGTTACTCCCAATAAAGAGCATTTCCAGGCTCGCTACATTTTAACAAACCCTGCGTCAGGGGATTTGACTTGTGATGAAGGTCAGATTTACGTGGCAAGATTGGTCAGGCAGCGAGCAAATGAGCTCGAAGAACTAAATGATTTGACTTCCTGGAACACCTACCAGTACAAAGACTACGTAAAAGTGTACTACGATCAATTGGAAGATCCCTACCTCTTGTATAAAATTGATGATTTGGATGAAAAACATCAGGGAGTTCCGTTGTTTCCATCAACTCCTCCTGATCCAAATGTCGGAATCAAAATACTCTTATTATCGATAGTAGGTTTGCTTATGCTGATTAGTCTACTCAGTCTAAGAAGAAAATCTTTAGCTGAAGTGGCAAAGAATACGGTTTAGGTACCGGATTCATAGAAAGGGTTTTGACAAGGCAGAAAACCTACCGGGGGCAGATTCATCTGCACCCTTCTTCTTTCTCAGGAAAGCCGAAATTAACTCGACGAAGATTTCATTTTAATCGATAAGCCGTGGAGACTTTACTTTGCCGGAATTTAACAAATATCTTGATTTTATTATAATTCGTCGAATAAGTAAAATGTACATTGTTCAATAGAAGTGATTTTCATAGATTTAATTAAAACCCCTCCCTATGAAAGTCTTGAAAATAGAGAGAGAAGTCGATTACGAGCCAATTAGTTGCACTTTTCATGATCATTTGGAGCATTTTGCATCCTTACGCGAGCATGTAACCATTGTTTTCATGGATGATAAGGTTGAACGGAAGTTGAGTGGAGTCAGAATAGCGGACATCATCAGAAGTAAGAAAGGCGAGTTCATACAGTTTGTCAGTTCTGGCATAGAAATGTTGGTACGACTCGATTCCATTATTTCGGTGAATGAGAAAGTCATGGCCGATTGCGAAGATTAATCGGAATCAATCTTATGTTCGATCGTTGTCATCCGGTGTTTACATTATCGAAATTGAATCTGAAGGACGGTCTCTGCGACGGCTTTGGTAATTGAATAGCGCTTCTTTATTCATTTATAGCGGTTGATAAATCCGTAGCAAATTTCTCAATCTGACAATAGGAATAACGTAAATTCGTTAGAAATTAGTCCACTGAATCCGCCTTGCGCCTCCGTTAAAGCTATGGCGACACGCGGAAGGCGGATTCAGTGGACGAAGCAAAATGAAAGTATTAATTCTGAGCTTAGTAATATCATGTAGTTCTGCCTACGCACAAAAAGGATCGAGGATGGAAACAACGATTTCTCTTGGAGACTCCACCGTCAAAATTGTTCAACAATTCGGTGCCGAAAATGATCAGCTGCTTTTTATTAATGTGCATGAGGATGAAGAAACGAGCATCCGCGTAGTTGAATCTCTCAGCAGAGAGCGCAATTTGAACTTTATTCGCTTAGCTCATCTCAAGAGTCGGAATATTATTTATTCGATCAAGAACAAAACTTATGAGATAGATCCAAATAGAATTTTCACCTCCAAAGGCAGAAGAGCTACCTTAAAAAGGCATGGCAAATTCTCGTTTAAAGCTGCCAGAGCGGTGAAGCAACTCGCAAGCAAGATATTAACGTTCATTACTGAAGATCAAATTGTTATTGCCATGCATAACAATACCGATGTCAATTATTCGATTAAGAGTTATTTACCGGATGGCGATGAATCCGAAAATACCAAGGAGGTAAATATTAATGATGACTGGGATCCGGATGATTTTATTTATACAACGGTGGAAGAATACTATCAGAAATTTAAGGAGGCCGGTCTCAACGTAATTTTGCAGGATAATGATAATTGCGTCAACGATGGGTCGCTTTCGGTTTGGTGCGGGCAGCGAAACATTCCTTATGTTAATGTCGAGGCGCAGAAGGGACATTACGATGAGCAAATGAAGCTGACGAAAATAGTTGTTGAGCTCCTCACCGGTGACAAAGACCGCGAGTAGGGTTCGGTGAGTTAGAACCATTCCTTAGAACCTGTTCTTGTTCGTTTCCAATTCTGTTTCCTGCTCTGTTTATAGCTATCTTTTACCTCCTTATTTGATAGACATTGGACATTGTAACAAAGGATTTGTATCTGAAGAAGACGATTCAGAAGTAATTTAAGACGAAATTTATAGTGATTCTAATTGTGCTTTAGGAATTCTTTCCATTGCTTGGGCGAGTAATACTTACCGTCGTAATTGAGCATGGGTTCATTTATATCAAACTCATATATCTTGTACTCCTTGATTGCCTCATCTCTTTCGGATGCGCTGTTAAAGGCTTTCGAATAATAATTTGTTGTCCCGTCAAATGCTTTAACAGGTTTTACTCCTGGGACAGCCTGTAGTGCATCAATCAAGTCTATCGGCAAGTTTGATCCGGCGGGAGCACTTGCCAGCTTAATGTGGTATTTCACTCTCGTCATATCTATTTTTGAGGAGTGACCTGCATCTACCATCTCGTCACGTTCCTTATCGGGATTGTAACTATCACGAAGCGAATTTTTATCAACTACCTCATTCAAGAGTTTCCGCTCTTCCCCCACGTATGCAACAACGAACGAATGTTTGAATTTAGGACCAAGTTTTTTACGATGAGCCTCGGCTTCCTCGTACGTTCTAAAATTACCCGAATAATATCTTATTAATCCATCCGCACCTGTACCATAAACTAAATCCGGCGCCCGTCCAATAGAACTCTTTTTCAGATCAATTTTATTCTTAAATGCTCCAATTTGTACTCTAAATACTTTTGAGTCAGTCCCAAATTCAGGAATTAGTTTACCGTCATTCGCATTGATATCTTCAACTTTTGTAATGACTTTTTCGTCTAAAGGAGTCATGGATCCATTTTCAACATTATCACGACTAATTACTTGAACAGGAACTCCACTGTTTTCTAATCCCGTCATGGCGGCCACCGCATCCTCAATTTTTTCATATTGACCAATGACATAGTAATTGGTATCACCTCGCGTAATTATTTTATAATCTGTAAACCCAAGATATTGATGAAGCTCATTGGCCTGAACATCTTTATGCTCACTTCCAATAATAATCACATAGTTTCTGCCTTCCATTACGGTGTTGTCTCCTTCAGTTATATCATCCTCTCCAAAGGTTACCAATGTTCTCAGCTCCACGAAATCATGAGCATAACCGGTTGAATCATTATAAAGTTCCCAATGACGAGCAATCTGCTCCTCTGTCTGAGTGACACCAAACTTGTCCACAAAATTACCTTCCGGTGTGTTTGGTTCATCATCACGAAAATCAGGCACACCGTCCTTGTCCCTATCCTCGGCGCACCCCAATGAATCTACTGTCGCCGCAAGCGGTGTTCCGGCGCACTTATCCAAGGCATCGATAATTCCATCCTTATCGGAATCATTCTGATCCCAACCGGCGAAGAGTGGAATATCGTCTTCGCCAAGTCCATCTTCGTCGCCTTTTTTACCAAACTGCAGATCATAACTAAGAGAGAAATAGGTAAAGACAAATCGGTCCTTATTCGGATCTCCCTTTCTCACTCCCGTTCCGGCCGAAGTAATGTTATCAATTAAATCGGTTAGTGTAAGAGAGTAGGCCATTGACAATCTGAAATCCCAGCGAGGCGAAAGATGAAATTCAATTCCGGCAGTCAATGGAAAGGCGAAACTTTGCTCTCGATATTTCCCAAGACTGTCTAAATCCAATTCTCTTAAATCAGTCTCGTATCGATAATCTCTTTCAATATCGATGGCATTGGCCGCATTAATATCGTTTTCGGCAAGATTCTTAATGGAACCATCGGACCAGTAATAATACATTTCACCATGTCGGCTGTACAAATCTGTTTTCGACAGAAATTCAAATGAAGAAGCTCCAATCCCGATGTATGGATGAAAAAAGCCTCGTTCTCTTTTGAACAGGGGATAGAAATTATAATACAGCGAAAAACTTGCCATTCGAATTCTGGATTCGAAATTTAAGTTTCGAGTGAGTGTTCTCTCATTCGCAGCTATTTTCGCATAGGTAGCCGCAAATTCAAAATTGAAAAAATTCGTTAATGGAGCGTTGACGTACAATATTCCACCGTATCGATTAACAATAGGTGCAAATCCCTTCTGCTGATTCTGAATTTCTCCATAATAGGTCATTACACCCATACCCAACCCAATTCTCGGTCGGAAAACGCTGTGTAAGGTATCCTCCGCCTTTACATGAAAGGTGACAAAAAGGAACACGAAAACAATTGAATATTTTGTTACTTTATTCAAATCAAGCAAGCTTTACATAAATATACGGCAAAAAGGGATATAAAGTCAATGATATTCGTCGAATTTTCAACACATCCATGCTTAAAAGCCTAATCGTTTGAGAATCAACTATGGAAGCTTATAATTGGTCATATCTACCTCAAAAATATCTCTTGATCCCATGCCCTTATTGCTCTCGGTAGAGAAGGTGCTGTAATAAGCGACTTTTTTGTTTTCGTAGTACTTGAAATGCGTTTCATCGGAGACGGTGTTGATCGGATAGCCTAAATTCCTTGGTTCGGTCCATCTGCCACCTTCTTTCGTAGTAACATAAATGTCGTAACCCCCCATCCCGGCATGACCTGTCGAGCTGAAATAAACGGTTTTACCGTCTCCAACCGTCCATACCGTTGTTTCTTGTCCCTGAGTATTAACAACATCACCCATATTCTCGGCTTTACTCCACGACCTCCCGACCTTATAGCTATACCAGATGTCAGCACCACCTTCTCCACCGGGGCGTTCGCTGGTGAAAAACAATACCTTTCCATCAGGAGAAACGCAAGAGGCAGCATCAAAGGCCAGAGAATTTACATCCTTGCCAAGTGATTTGGGTGTACCCCAGTTACCCTCTCTGTTAATCTTGCTCATAAAGAGATCCGAATGTCTAGTTTTTGGTTTTCGTTTATCTTTATCAAGAGACATGGTATTGATCGTCATGTACAAGTATTCACCATCCTCCGTAATTTGACTGATGCCATCAAAACCGTAGGTGTTTAATCGTTCAACCAATACATCATCATTCATCGCCGGTCCCCACTCTTTTTTTGCTTCATCCCAAAGCGAGACATAAATATCTTCGAAATATCCTTTATCGCCACCGCTTGTTCCTCCACCTTTGTTGTCAGCTCGTCTTGAGATAAAGTACAACTCCTTGCCGTTGGGTGAAAGCGTTGCACTATATTCTTGGGCACCCGAATTAATACTGACACTCATATTCGTGATTTTAACATCCACCGGACTTTTTCTCATCAATTTGGCAAAATTGCATTCATCAAGATGGAATTGAACCTTCAACTCTTTCGCTTTTTGTTTTTGCAGAATGCCCAGTGCATTGGTATAATGCTCAATTGCCTTATCTAAATCCCCTAAACGATGATAAGATAATCCAAGCAGATTCGAAGATTCAATAAACACATCCGGCCTTAACAACAAAGCTGCCTCAACTTGATCTTTCGCTTTCTCGTAATTACCGAGTCCGTAATGGCATTCACCCAACCAATAAGTTGCCATAGGATTTTTCTTGTCTTTAATCAACGCCTCACGAAACCTAATAATTGCAAGTTTAAAGTTATTCTCATTGAACATTCTTTTCCCTTCACTAATTAAATATTGCGCTGTTCCTTTCTCTAACAGTGAGTTGGTAGAATCCGGAGGAGTAATGGCATTAAGAGTATTTGGAAGGAAGATGGCGATGGCGCCGATTAATATCCATTTCATAAGAAGCAATTTAAATTTGGTCTTATCGTTCATCACAACAAACGTAGACTATATTTTAGTTACAATTTTTTATCTGTTTCAAATATAGGGA